>DASYNQ010000256.1:0-3498 GCA_036008425.1 Methylocella sp.
AAGGGCCATCTTGATATCTTGATTTTATTGTGTTTATGAAATCAGAACAAGCCAGAGGAAGCCTGATCAAGGCGAAGAAATCTGACTTTTAATCAGGAGGTCATGGGTTCGAATCCCATCGCGCTCACCAATAAAATCAAAGAGTTAAGCCAATTCCTCTAGTAATAATCAAACCATGTTAATCGTCGAGATTAGGATCAAACACGAGACCAGTGCCCCGATGCATCTCAAAAGCTACCAAATCGATGGGCGGTTGCTGCGCACCGGCGCCGCGAACTTTTCCGCATCCGGGCTCAAGAGGCAGGATAATGATTTGATTGTGATCGAAAGCGCCGGGGCTGTGGCGGCATTCAAGCAAACTTTTGAAGCGCGATTTGCCAGCGGCGAAGCCCTGCCGATCGGGCCGGGGTAAGATAATAATCTCAAACATTATTGACGAGGAGGATGAGCGATGCGCCATGGACCTCGGCTCAATCGGCGCACCCCCCTAAACAGGGGATGCTAAGTTCTAAATTCCGTGCTTTCTACGAAAATAGGGTCAAAATTCCTCGTTTGGTGAATCGGAAATTTTAGCCTCACAGCCAAGGAGTATGAATATTCCTAACAATTTGCGAAGAACCATAATTTTGGGAAACTCTATCAGGACTGGACTTAGGCGAGATATTATCGAAGTTTTGACTAAATTGCCGTATTTAAGGCCCCTAGCGTGGTGACAGTCCGCTTTGATGCCGCACTGGAAATTTTGCAGACAATTGGACAACGCATGATCCATACATCGCGCCGGGATCGCAATACCAAGGCAATTGCCGAAGCGTTGGCAATGATCGCTGACGCTCACCCTGAACTCGATCCACATCGGCCGCGTCCTGTCCGCGAGACAGACGAATGGTTGTGGGAGAGCGCCACCGAATTTTGCGCCGCGCTGGACCACTATGCAGGGAGCACTATGGAAATTAAGAGAGCATTCGCGCCAGCCGCCCGGCGTCCGCGCGCGCAGGGCGGAACTCACTCAAATCTAAAACTGGTTTAGATTTGAGGGCCGGCCTCGCCGCGCCGCCATGCCACGCGCTCACTCCGGCCACGGCGGCCCGCCAAGATTGGCCTGAATATTGCTTATTCATTTTTGCTTGGTTTCCTCCAAGTTTGCGACACCTGCCCCTGGTCTGGTCGGATAACTCCCTTCGCGCGGCCAGGTCAGGGGCTTTTTTGTATTCCGCTCGGCCGCGTTGCCACGCGCGCAGTCGTGTTGCACCATTCCCACACCAGCTATCCATTATATGCGGGGGCGGGACATTTGTCGAAGTTTTGACAAAATGCCGAGCCCAACATCTCTTGCGCGGCAAGGATCCCTTTGTTGCCGCGGTAGTGTGAGGTAACAGGGCGACTGGTTCGGCGAAAGCCCGATAAGTGGTCTTCTGACCAAAGCCGTCGTCGCCATCTTGAAATAGAAAACACAATACAATCGGGGGATTCCCTCATGGATGTTGTGCCGTCAATAATCGTCCTCGCAATAACGACTCTGCTTGTTTTTCGCCGCGAACTCACCACCCCTCGGGCCAAGAAAGGCGCCCCACGCGCAGCCGCCGCAAGACCCCAGCACAACGCGCGAAGCTTGAGGACGCGATAGCGCAGGCATTTAATCAGGAGGTCATGGGTTCGAATCCCATCGCGCTCACCAATGAAACCAATGAGTTATATGTCACGTTGACGCCGCGACCGAGAAATGAAGCCGTAGGCGGAGAACGTTTCAGACAACAATCGACGAATTTCGTTGTCCCGATTCACGCAACGGGGAACGTCGGCGCGCGCCTCCTGGCCCCCGCCGATGGCTTCGCCCTGGTAGGGATGAGCGCCGGTCGCTGAGCCTCGAATCTGCCGGCTTCGAGTTCGCTAACGGCGGACTGCCGCGCGTGAGAATGCAGAACGAGGCGTGAGTAGGCACTGCTATGAAAGCACGGACGCCGTCGCTCGACCGGTCGCGATTTCAGCAAGGGCCGCTTTTGGCTGCGATCTAAAGCGACTCCAGTCGTCTCATTTATGAGAGCAACCTTTAGGGTCATTACAATGCGGTAAGGCGAGGCGCGGGCCGAGGCGTTCCAAACCCGCTGCCGGTTTTTGAAGGATTTTTTGCGTGCGCATTTCACGGTGAATGCTAGGATTGGGCCACCATGACGGTTTTTTTTACGCTCTTCGATACAGCGATTGGCCGATGCGCGATCGCGTGGGGCGCACGCGGGATCTCTTACCTGCAGCTTCCCGAGGCCAACGAACCGAAGACCCGCGCGCGCATGCTCCGACGATTTCCACGCGCGAGAGAGGCGGCCCCGCCATCCGAGGTAGAGCGCGCGCGGGACAGTATCGTCGCGTATTTGCGTGGCGAGCCGGGTGATCTTTCATCCATTCCGCTGGACATGGACCTCGTGCCGCCATTCCACCGCCGCGTCTACGAGGCCGCGCGTAGCATTCCGCGGGGCGCGACGATGACCTACGGCGCTCTCGCGGCACAGGCCGGCGCCGCAGGTTCGGCTCGCGCCGTTGGGCAAGCTCTCGCACGAAATCCGTTTGCGATCATCGTGCCGTGCCATCGGGTGGTCGCGGCCGGCGGCAGGATCGGCGGCTTTTCCGCGAACGGGGGCCCCGCGACGAAACTCCGGCTGCTCGCGATCGAAGGCCATGAAAATAGTGCGTCTGAGCGCGCAGCTCACCGCGCTTGACTGACTATCCGCCTGCCGCCCCGCGGGCCAAGCCCGCGCTAAATCCCGGCGAACTCATCCGGCACAGTTCCGCCACCCCGAAGTTCAGCGTCTCGTATGCCCAGGAGACTCCAGCTATTCCGCGGCACTCTCTTGGCGCCCGTACATGCCGCCGCGCTTGCTCACTCCGGCGGCACGTTGTTCGCTCGGCCTCTGACCAATGAACTTGACCCTGGCAATTGGATCCGGAATGAGGCCGAAATCGAGTGATCGATAAGTTGCCAATAACAAGCCTTTCCGCGCCGGACGATATTGTTCCGCTTCCATGACCGAATCAGCGCCTTGCGGTTCCAGAGCGCAATTTACGGCAAGAGTTATCCCCGCTTATCCACAAGAACATTTGACTCCAGGCCGATTGTTCCGCATATGTTTTCTTTTCGAACACGGAACATTCCGTGTCCATGGAAGTTTGTAGGATGACGCTGGGGGTGCAATCACGCTGCGAACACATGCCGGAAACGCGGCAATAGCATGACAATGACGAGAAAGCGGCCATGCCAACAAAGCCGGAAACAGCGGCAATGAGCACCGCCGCGCTGCAAAACCGCATCGAGATGGCGGTAGGAATCGACATAATCCCGGCAAGAGCGCCCACACGGCCGCGCACGAGCGTCGCGGGGGATGTGGCAAACGCCGTTCCTGTCGCGCCGGCTTCGGCTCGCGCGCCAGCCGGGGACGGCGCGCCGACTCTCCCCCAGCGGGGCCGCGGCGCCTTGTCGAACGCGAGCGGACGCTTCGAAAAAGA
>DASYNQ010000257.1:0-3379 GCA_036008425.1 Methylocella sp.
CGAAGCGGACCGCGCTCAACGAACGGCGGCGGGCTCCGGAAACGGAACCGGGCCCAGGGTGAAGGCCTCGAGCGAGGCCTCGGCCAAGGCTTCGTTGGCCGTTTCCACATAACGCGCGAGCCGATCCGGATTTTTGCGGCCGTCATAGACGTTTCGTGCGAGCGAGGCTTTGAGCGCCGGCGCGCCCCCGCACAAAGCCATGTCATAGGCCGCGGCGCGCCCGAGAAAAGCCCCGGCGATGGTTTTCATGCGCTTCGGCACGCTTATGTCGCCAACGCCCATTTCCCGCAAGGCGATCTCGAAGGAGCGAAAAATGGCGTCCGTGAGATCCTGGGCAATTTCGGGCGCAGGCGGGTCGATGCGATTGAGGCGCCGCAGGACAAGAGCCGCATGCAATGTCACCGCCTCGAACCGGCCTTCCAGGCTGTCGTCGATGCCATACTCCGTGAACAGGACAGGATCGCGGGCCGCCGCCACGATCTCGCCGGAAAGCCGGTCGATCAATTGCCGATTGGCGGAGCGCCGGAAGAGCCGGAGTACCATGCTGCCCCGTCCCAAAGGCGGCCGCCGGACGCCCTGCCCGGTGATCCGCGGGCCTTGCATTTCCCTGGGCCGGAAGGTAGGCATCGCACGGCGAAACGCAAGGATTATTAGGCATAGGTGACAGCGGCGGGTCCGTTGTCCGTCGCGGTGGCACCAATTGCGCAGGCGATGTGTTCATTTATTGTATGGAATTTTCCTGCATCATGGCATTTGCCTGGCCTGGACAGGAAAGCGCTTCGCCAAAATGCGCAACTCGGAGGCGTGCGGAATGGAGCTTATGAGGGCGCGGATTCGGAGTGGTAACGGCCGGACAGGGGGCCGCGTGAAACTGGCCTTGGCGGCGGCGCTTGCGCTGGGACTCGGCGGCTGCCTCGGCTATGACGGTCAAGTCGTCCATGGCTATCAGCTCGACCCGAAATCGGCCGAACAAGTCAAGGCCGGGGCTTCGGCGGAGCAGATCCTAGTCCTTTTGGGGACGCCGACGACGACATCCACCGTCGGTGGCGACGCCTGGTATTACGTTAGCCAGGTCACCAATCGCAGCGTGCAGTTCATGGCGCCGAAGGTCACGGACCAGCGGGTCTTCGCGGTCTATTTCACCAAGGACAAAAAGGTCGAGCGCGTCGCCAATTACGGCATGGAGGACGGCAAGCTCATCGATTTCGTTTCGCGCACCACGCCGACGGCCGGCGCCGAGTCGACCTTCCTCAAGGGCATGTTCATCAACCTTTTGCATTTTTGAGCGCGTCGCGCGTAGTTAATGGGGTGCCGTGAACCCTTATTCCAGACAGATTGACGCCGCGCCGGCATTTTCGCGCGGCCTTTCCGCACTGCGGACTCGCCATCGAAGCGGTTCGACGAAACGGCCATTCAGCCAGGCGAGCGGCGCGGCCAAGACGATAATGACCGGAGCAGACGCGAGCACGAGCTCCCATCCACGCGGAACTGTGGAAGACAGAAGCAGATAGCCAGCAAAGCCGCCTAACCAGTGAACAAGGAAAATCGGATAGCTCAGATTGCCAAGAACGGTGTCGATGCGACGCGCGAGCGGTCCCGGCCGCAGCGCCGGTTGCGAAACGACGACAAGCGCCGCCAATGCGATATTGACGTAAAATCCCGCCTGTTTTGCATAGCCGTCTGGCATGAGCGTGCCCTCGGCGAAAAAATTGATCAGCCAGGCAAGGCTCACGAACAAAGCAAAATCTGCCCGCGTCTGTAGCGTGCTCCGCTCGCGCCAGAAATAAATCAAGGCGCCTGCAGCGAAGCTCAGCAGCGCCCCTTCCGGTGTGAAATACCTTTCCGCGAACGGCGCGTCGGTGAATAATTTGTAGCAATGATAAGCCGCGCCGGTGGCGAAGCAAATGAAGGCTCCGCGAGCGCTTCGCCCCATGCCAATCCAAAGTATGGCATACATGATAATTTCGACCGCAAGCGACCATGCGGGCTCGATGTAGCGAAACTGCAGACCACCGAATGCGAGCGGCATTATGCTGAGGTTTTTCGCGACATCGGCTGCCGTCGCCGGATATGCCCATCGTGGCATGAACCGGGCGGCTTCGAGAGGGTAGCAGCGAATGGCGAGCGCGGTGAGGAAACACACTGTCAGATAGGGCGGAACCAGTCTCAAGAACCGATTGATCCAGAACCGCTTCCCCTCGAAACCATAAACTTCGTTCAGGGCGGCAGTCATGGCGAAACCGGACAAGACAAAAAAAGCTCTGACAGCGTAATATCCGAGGTCGCGATAATAAGGCATGTGGATGAGATGGCATAGCACGACAGCCACCGCTAACAAGAAACGAAAAGTGCCCGGCATTTTGTATTCAAGTCTCTTGCCTAAGAGGAATGGTCCAGTTTTCTTGGAGCGCGGTTCACCTCCCCTATTTTGAAGCATATGGGTTAAGGCGTGGTTGGAAATTCGCCGCAATTGCGACTCATTCAGCGGTTCGGGGTTAGGGGGACGAGGGTTGCGTTCCGGCGAGCAATCCGGATACGGCGATCGAACCGCGGGTTGCCGTCGAGATCGCCTCCTCCGCAGCGCGGCCGGACAGCTTGCGGTGGCGAAGAATCTCAAATTGGAATGCCTTGGCGTCCCGGCCACGCCGGGGCGGGCCGCCACTCAGGACGTTGCGCGCCGCTCTTGTCATCCGCCACTTGACTTGCTCGACAAGACGAACACGGCAAGCCAAATTTGGGTGGCCGCGAAAGCTTAAAGCCCCGTAGCCAGGATGCTGCTCCATTCCCGTCACCGCGCGAGTATGACGAGCAGCAAGAGCGCGACGATGTTGGTGATCTTGATCGCCGGGTTGACGGCCGGGCCGGCGGTGTCCTTGTAGGGGTCGCCGACGGTGTCGCCGGTCACCGAGGCCTTGTGCGCCTCGGAGCCCTTGAAGTGCTTGACGCCGTCCTTGCCGACAAAACCGTCCTCAAAACTCTTCTTGGCATTGTCCCAGGCGCCGCCGCCCGATGTCATCGAGATCGCCACGAAAAGCCCGTTGACGATGACCCCGAGGAGCGACGCGCCCAAGGCCGCGAAGGCGGACGCCTTCGAGCCGGAAATCAAGAGAGCGCCAAAATAAACGGTCAATGGCGCAAGCACCGGCAGAAGCGAAGGCACGATCATTTCCTTGATCGCCGCCTTGGTCAGCATGTCAACCGCGCGGCCGTAATCGGGACGCTCCGTCCCTTGCATGATGCCGGGCTTTTCGCGGAACTGGCGCCGTACTTCCTCGACAACGGAGCCCGCCGCGCGGCCGACCGCGGTCATCGCGATACCGCCGAAGAGGTAGGGAATCATGCCGCCAAAAATCAACCCTGCCACGACATAGGGGTTCGA
>DASYNQ010000258.1:0-4181 GCA_036008425.1 Methylocella sp.
TCCTTGACAACGCGGTTTCGCGCCAGCAAGCCCACGTCCTCAATCCCTCCAAAGGCAACGGCGAGCGCGGGGCGGCCGGCCGCTCTTCTTTGCCGCGCGAGCCCTTCGAGGAAGCCATTGGCCGCGACATAGCTGCCCTGACCGGGATTGCCGATCGCCGTGGTCGCCGAGGAGAACAGAACGAAATAGTCAAGCGGCAGATCCCGGGTAAGCCGATCGAGATTTTCGGCGCCCGTCACTTTCGGCGCCAACACTTTTTTCAGCCGTTCGACATCGAGATTGGCGATAAGTGCATCGTCGAGCACCATTGCGGCATGAAACACTCCGGCAAGCGGCGGCAGAGTGCGGCCAATCTTCTGAATGAGCTTCTCGACCGCGGCCGCGTCGGCGACATCGAGCGCCTCGGCGTGGACGTTTACACCGCTCGCCGCGAGACCCGCGAGCGCCTCCCGCGCCTCGGGGCTCGCCGCGCCACTCCGCCCGGCAAGGACGAGATGCCGCGCGCCGCGCTCGGCAAGCCAGAGCGCCGTCGCCAGACCGAATCCGCCGCACCCTCCGGTGACAAGATGCGTCTTGTCCGGCGCGGGCTTAAACCGCCGACGCGGCGCAATTCCAAGCTCACTGGTCTCGGGCGGCGTGATGACGATTTTGCCGACATGGCCGGACTGCTGCATGAGCCGCATCGCGTCGATGAATTCGCGCGCCCTGAAGGTGCGATACGGCAAAGGGGAGAACTCGCCTTCCGCGATAAGATCGATGACTTCCTTGAACAACTGCCGGCCTTTGTCCGGTTGCGCGAGCATGAGCTGGTCGAGATCGACGCCGAAGTAGGTAAGGTTATTGCGGAACGGGCGCAGCCCGACATGGGTGTTCGCCAGAAAGTCGCGCTTGCCGAGTTCCACGAAACGTCCGAACGGTGCAAGCAACCCGACCGTAAGCTCCATCGCCTCGCCAGAAAGGCTGTTGAGCACGACCGCCACACCGCTGCCCGTCGCCCGGCGCACGCCATCGACGAAACCATGGGCGCGCGCGTCAAAGACGTGCTCGGCGCCGAGCGCCGCGGCGAGATCGCGTTTTTCAACCGAACTCGCGGTCGCGATGACCCGCGCGCCGCGCCAGCGAGCGACCTGCAAAGCCGCGAGACCGACGCCGCCCGCCCCGCCATGGATAAGAACCCATTCGCCGCGGGTGAGACCGGCACAAGTGACCAGGCCATAATAGGCGGTGAGAAAGGCGACCGGGATGGTGACGGCGGCTTCGAGCGGCAGCCCCGCCGGGACCCTCGCCACCGTCCTTGTGTCCACCGTGACATGGGTGGCGAACGCTCCCCCGGTAATGGCGACAACGGCATCGCCGGGATTGAGACCCTCGACATTCGCTCCTGTCGCGACGACATGGCCCGCGCATTCAAGGCCGAGGGCCGGACCGGCCAACCCGTCTTCGAGCATTTCGTCGGGCAGAACCGAAAGCCCCCACATGACGTCACGGAAGTTAAGGCCGGTTGCCGCGACGGCAATTTCCACTTGCCCAGGTCCGGGCGGTCGACGCTCGATCGGCATCCACCGGATGCGGTCGAGGCCGCTCCCCTCGCCCTTCTCGAGCCGGCTCGCTGGAGCAGGCGGCTCTTGCGCCGACATCGCCACGGAATCGCGTGCTTGCAAACGCACGACCCTGGTGGAATGCGCGTCGAGAATGATTTCCGTCTCGGCCGTCCCGGAAAGAATGATGTCGGCCAGCCGCCGCGCTTTGACGCGTGCCGGTAAGCTGGGGTCGAGATCGACCCGCCGCACGTCAAGCGTTGGAAATTCGTTGGCGAAGCTGCGTGTAAAGGCGCAAAATCCGGTCTCGACGGGACCCGCCGCGCCCGGTGCGGCGCGCAGCGCGCCGGGGCTTTCGATCCAAAGCCGCCGCTTATGTTTTCCGAGGTGCGCCGCGCAGTTTTTGAAAGTCAGGCATCGCTCAGCAAGTTGCCCGGCGGATGTCGCGCCGCCCGCCATGACCGGGGCGAGAAAGACGATCGCGTCGGCGTCCGCGAACGGACGCTGTTCGAACTCGCGCTCGTCCGCGATCGTGCAAGCAACCCCGGCGGCCCCTAGCAAGTTCGCAAGCGTGCCGGCGGTTTCCGCCTGTTGCGGGTCGCTCCGGCCGGCGATCACCACCTTGGCCGGAAGGTTTCGCCGCCCGGCGAATGCCGGCATCTGTCCGGCGACGAGAAGCGCCGGGCCGGACGCGGTGGCGATGGTCTTGACCGCGACGCTGCGCAGGGGCGTGGCGGCGAACCGCGCCGCCCAATCGGACGCCGAGGAAGCCGATTCGTCCTCGGCCTCGGTGCCATGTAACCGGTCCCCTAGGAGACCAAAAACAACATCGCGGAATAGCGAAGGTGCCGGCTCGATCGCGGCCAGCAAGGCGTCAGGCGCCATCGTTTCGACGACCCGCGCGAGCAGAGCGGCGTCCGGCGCGACCCGCTGCAGGGCATCCGCCGCGATGATGAGATCGAAGGAGGCGCCGGTAAGATTTTCGAGGCCATCCGCAAAGCAAATCCCTGGCTCCCGCGTGAACGCCAGGCGGGCGCGTTCGAGACGCCGGGGATTGGGATCGACGATCGTCAGCCGTCCGCCGTGCGCATTTGCCAGTGCCGCCGCGCGCCACGACAGAGGCCCATGGCCGATCTGCAGGATCCGTAGCGCCCGGTCGCGTGGCCAGGATGCCTCCGAGCGGCGCAAGAGTTCGGCAAGCAGCCTCGCCGCCGCGTCAACCGAGACCGAACCAATTTCGAACGACTCGATCATGGAGCCGGTGATTGGGGAGATCTCGCTTTCGCCCCCCGCCAAGGACTCCATCACGGCGCTGGAGCGAGCAGCGAGCAGAAGCTCGGCGGACCGGCACGGGAAATCCTCTGCGATACTCCGTAAAATATCTCTTGGCGCGGGAAGACGGAAACCATCCGCCAAAACGAACAGTTCGCTGTCGGAACGGACGAGGCCGCTCTTCTCGAGCGCAACCAGCAAATTGACGAGCCACCCTCGCCGCGCCGCGGGAAAACGTCCCGCCGCGATTAGCCGGTCCGGGGCGATCGCGCCATCATCCGCCAGCGTGCCGGCGAGACGGTGAGCGGCCGCGGTAGCCCACCCCTCGATCAACATCAAATCCGGCGGCAAGGTATCCCCGGCGGCCGCCGCCTCTGGGATCGCCGCCTTGACCAGCAGTTCGAGTGAGAGCGGCGGATCGCGCGGGACCGCTGTGGGCTCGTCGGCGAGGATCGAGGTTGGAACGAGAGAATGGCTGGCGAAATCGCCCGCCCCGCGCGGACGGACCGCTTGGTAGCGCACTCCTTGCAACCTCGCGATCAGGGCGCCATCGCCGTCAATCAGCGCAAAATCGGCGACGATAGCGCGCGCGTCGTGGCGGCGGACGTCGATCCGCGCCCGCGCGATTGCGGCGCCGGGTTTTTCCAGCCTTATCTCGCCGAAACGGACAGGCAAGTAGGCGGCAGGCCGGCGGCGCGAAGAATTGCCCGCAAAGAGCAGGATCAAACCGTGGAAACACGCATCAAGGCGGGCCGGATCGAGACCATACTCCGGGATAGCCGGGAGAGCCTCCGCCGCGACCAGATCCACGAGGATGACATCTTCGCCGATCCGCGAGGCGGCCAAGACTTGTCGGTAGGCAGGACCAAATTCGAGGCCCGAACGCCGCGCGGCCGCGTAGAGATCGGCGCCGGAGACACGCTTTGCGCGCGTCGGGATCGCGGGAATGGCGGCGGGGGGTGCCTGCTGAAAGATAACTTTGGCCTTGGCATGAACGACCCAGGGGGCATCGCTCAACCGCGCCCGGCTCATGATCTCGATCGTGCCCGTGACCGGCGCTGCCCGGCATAGGATCTCGCGCGACGCGTTCGGGGAAAACACCATCGGTTGGGCGATTTCGAGGTCGTTGATCGTCGCGGTTTCCGCGCCGGCCCAATCGCGCGCGACCGCGAGCGCCATTTCGGCGAAGGCGGCACCTGGAAGAAGCACCTGACCGTCGACGCGATGATCGGCGAGGCCGGGCACGAGCAACGGGTCGAGCTGCGCCCGCCATTCGAGCGAATCGGACGAAAGACGGGCGCCGAGGAGCGGATGCGATGGACGCACGCGGAGCCATCCCGTCGATTCGGAGGTTTCCGCCAGCCGGTAGGG
>DASYNQ010000259.1:0-4404 GCA_036008425.1 Methylocella sp.
CAAACCTTCGAGGGCCGCCCGCGCGCGGGAGAGGGCCGCCTCCTTCATGGCATAGGCCAGCCGCCGGTCCGCGCCGACGCATCCGAGACCGGCGCCCCACGCGGTCAGCCGTTGATCGGCGTTGTCGGCGCGCAGCGACAAACGATATTCGGCGCGCGAGGTGAACATGCGGTAGGGCTCGCTCACCCCCTTCATCACCAAATCGTCGATCATGACGCCGATGTAGGCGTCCGACCGGCTGACAATGAAAGGGTCCTTGGCGCCGGCGCGCAACGCGGCATTGAGCCCGGCGACAAGGCCTTGCGCGGCCGCCTCCTCGTAGCCCGTGGTGCCGTTGATCTGCCCGGCGAGAAAAAGCCCGTGAATTTTTTTTGTCTCCAGGCTCTGGCGCAAGGCGCGCGGGTCGATAAAATCATATTCGATCGCATAACCGGGCCGCAGCATCCGGGCCCTGGAAAGACCGGGAATGGTACGGAGGAATTGCTCCTGAATGTCCTCCGGAAGGGAGGTCGAAATGCCGTTTGGATAGATGGTCGTGTCGTCCAGTCCCTCCGGTTCGAGGAAAATCTGATGCGCTTCGCGCTCCTTGAAGCGAACCACCTTGTCTTCGATCGAGGGGCAATAGCGTGGCCCGCGGCCCGAAATCGCGCCGGAATGGACCGGCGACTGGCCAAGATTCCCTTCGATGATTGCGTGGCCCTCTGCAGTCGTGTGGGTGATGAAGCAATCAACCTGCGGCGTGAGGATCGCCTCGGTCAAAAAGGAAAAAGGCTCGGGATCGGCGTCGCCGCTTTGGCGTTCGAGCTTGTCCCAATCGATCGTGCCGCCATCGAGCCTTGGCGGTGTTCCGGTCTTGAGACGCCCGAGGCCAAGGCCTAGTTCCTGCAGTCTCTGGCCGAGCCGGATTGCCGGGCTTTCCCCCATGCGCCCCGCCGGAAAGGACTTTGTGCCGATATGGATGACGCCGCGCAAAAAAGTCCCGGTGGTCAGGACGAGCGCGCCGCAGCGGATTTTTTCGCCATACGCGGTCTCGATACCTTCCACGCGGCTGTCCTTCAAGAGAATATCGGCGGCCTCGGCTTCGATCACGCTGAGATGTTCGATGTCCCGGATTGCCGCCTGCATCGCCTCACGGTAGAGCTTGCGGTCGGTTTGCACCCTTGGGCCGCGCACGGCGGGACCTTTCGCGCGGTTCAGAACGCGAAACTGAATTCCGGCCTTGTCCGCGACGCGTCCCATGAGCCCATCGAGGGCGTCGATTTCGCGCACGAGATGGCCCTTGCCGAGCCCGCCGATGGCGGGATTGCAGGACATCGTGCCGATTGTCGCGAAGGATAGGGTGAGGAGCGCGGTGCTCGCGCCCATGCGCGCGGACGCCGCCGCCGCCTCGCAGCCGGCATGGCCGCCGCCCACCACGATCACGTCAAACCCGTCCGCCATGTTCCCCGTCTCCCTTAGAATTAGTCTAAAAACGTTTCACGTGAAACATTTTGCCGCGGGGCAGTCAACGCCCGGGCCCAGTCATTCCCCGGACGCGCGTCAAGCAATCGCGGCCGTTTGCATGGTGCCCCGAGTCGCAAGCGGCGAAGGCGCGACCGAGTACGAGCGCGAGACACAGGCCACTTCCGGCATATTTGCGCGCGCCGAAAGTTGCTCCAGATTTTCGGAGAATGCCGAGGTGCGAGGTACCCTGGGCAATGTGACATACCGCACAGACGAAACAAACCAAGTCGGCTAAAAGGTATGGACATTTCGAGCACCTAACAATTCCCCCGCTGCCAGACCCTATTCACTGGCAGCGGGGTTTATTCACGCAGCCCAATATGTCGCATGATCATTTTGGCTCGCGCTTACTTCCCGATACAAAATCGCGCAAAAATCTCGCCCAAAATATCCTCGACGTCCACCACGCCGCTTAGTCTTTGCAGCGAAACCATCGCCACGCGCAAGTCTTCCGCCAGCAATTCCGCCGGGGCGCCGGGATCTTCCAGAATCCGGCCGAGCGCAAGCGCGGCCCCCTCGAAGGCCTTGCGGTGGCGCTCCCGCGCGATCAAGCCGGCATGGCCGTCGCTCACGGTGGCGTGGGCAAAGTCTTCCATTTTTTTGAGCAGGAGATCGAGATTTTCACCGCTCTCCGCGCTGATATAAAGCCCTTGGGGCAAGCTGCGCCTTTTGCGAGGAGGCAAAAGATCGCTTTTGGTAAAAACCGGCCAGACCTCGCCGCCTTGAACGCCGGGCGGCACGGGGGCGCAAGCCTCGGAGAGCCACAAAACGAGATCGGCCCCCTGGGCTTTATCTCTCGCGCGGAAAATGCCGATCTCTTCGACCGCGTCAAAACTCTCCCGCAAGCCCGCCGTGTCGATCAAACTAACCGGGCAGCCGCCGAGATCGAGATGTACTTCAATTATATCGCGTGTCGTGCCGGCGAAGGGGGAAACGATCGCCACGTCGCGGCGCGCGAGGACATTCAGAAGCGTCGATTTTCCCGCGTTGGGCGGCCCGGCGATCACAACGGTCGCGCCCTCGCGCAGCCGCTCCGAGGCGCGGCCGGCGGCAAGCTCGGATTGCAACCCGGCAAGAACGGGAGCGAGGATTTCGCCCGCGCGCCGCCCGGAAAACCCCGGCACGCCCTCTTCCTCCGGGAAATCGATCTCGGCATCGAGCAGCGCCGCCGCCTCCAGAAGCGCGCTCCGCCAGATCGCGGCCTGACGCCCGAGCACACCTTCGCTCTGGCGCAAGGCGGCGCGGCGCTGCCATTCGGTTTCCGCGTCGATGAGATCGGCGAGGCCTTCGACCTCCGCCAGATCCATCTTGCCGTTTAACAGCGCGCGGCGGGTGAACTCCCCTGGTTCGGCTGGACGGGTGCCCGCGATGCCGCCGATGGCCTTCGCCATGGCGGCAACGACGGCGTGGCCGCCATGAACGTGGAATTCGGCATAATCCTCGCCCGTATAGGTTTTTGGCGCGGGGAAGAAAATCACAAACCCATTGTCGATGGCTTCGCCCGTGGCGGGATCGCGGAAGGTTGCGAGCGCGGCCGTGCGGGATTCGGGGAGTTTTCCGGCAAGACTCTTGACAATTGTCCGCGCGGCCGGCCCGGAGAGACGCAGGACCGCGATTGCGGCGCGCCCCGCACCCGAGGCAATGGCAAAGATCGTGTCGTTGCCCATTTGGGTAATATTCGTTTTATCGTTTCATTTTGGCACAGTTTGCCGGGCGCCGCGCCGGGGTCAACAATGTCGTCCCTCGGATGGGTGATGCGGTGGAGAAAGATGTGGCCTATAATGCGTAAGAAAATGGAAGCTTATGCTTTTCAGTGCAATTTTTGTCGCATTGTTAGCGTTTATATTCAGCTTGGCATTTAGGTGAAGATCATGACACACTTCCGGCCCGATCCGCCACGGATCAAGAAAGATGATAGGAAACAACGTTGTTCATACTGCCATGAGTGCCTTGAACGGTTCGCGGCAGGCGATGTGCGTTGTAGCTACGGCACGCGATATTTTCACAAAGAGTGTTATAAGCGGTGGCAGCAAAAGAAAGTGTTTCAGCGTGCATAGTTCTTTGAGCAGCGAGCTTATTGACCGCTGATAATTTTGTAGCGGATCGCAATCGCGCCTCAGCGATGGCGTGCTTAAACGCCATCGCATCGTCCTGCCCCCAGCATCGCAATAACAGCCGGTCGGGGTGGCGCGCCCCGCGCCCGAAACGACGGCGAAGATCGTGTCCAGACTCATGAATCAAATTGTATCATTTTGGCAAAATGTTTTGGTCTCGTGGGCCTGGCTGATATTGATGCAGCGGCAGCCCTTTTTAACTCCCAAACCCATTGAGGAATCCAAATGCGTGTGTGTCGGTCATGCACCGAATTTAGGTGCTGACCCGATTCACTTCCTGTGGCAGTTGCGCCATAATACCGGAAAATCACGCCTTGGTTGGTTGCTTGCAGGCGATCCCCTTGTCCGCCAAATGCGCCGCGAGTTCGCCCGATTGGAACATTTCCCGGACAATGTCGCAGCCGCCAAGGAACTCGCCCTTGACGTAAAGCTGAGGGATCGTCGGCCAGTTGGAAAATTCCTTGATACCTTGGCGGATCTCGTCGCTCGCAAGACAATTCACCGGCTTATATGAGACGTCCATGTGATTTAGGATCTGGATGACCTGGCCTGAAAAACCGCATTGCGGAAAGTCCGGCGTTCCTTTCATGAACAAGACAACGTCGTTGGTGTCGATCGTCGATTGGATTTCATCCTTGATAGCCATTGCCGGGTCCTTTCAGATAACGGTCTTCGCATAGAAGATGCGGTGAAACTTACGCCGGCGCACAGGTCTGAAGCTGCAACGCATGCAGTTCGCCGCCCATGGCGCCGCCGAGCGCTTTGTAGACGAGCTGATGCTGTTGGA
>DASYNQ010000260.1:0-1818 GCA_036008425.1 Methylocella sp.
CCATTGGCGGTCGCGCGAGTGCTGGCGTTCGCCGACGTACATGTTGCCGCCGAACGCATCGTGCAATCGCTCGATCCGCGCTTCGAGCGACACGATAATCGGGCAAATCATCACGCCGACGAAAATGCGCAGCTTGGCGAAACGCGCCAGGATTTGCGCCTTGTCGAGTTCAAGGCCAACGGACGGCAAGGGCGATGCCGCATCGAAAATCTTCAGCTCTATGACGACGGATGGCCGGCCGCTCTCGTAGACCGCTACATCGGCGCGAAAAGCACCCAGAACAGTAACGAGGTCCGGGGTTAGGGGCATGCCGAGGTCGAGGGCCATTGCGGTGTAAAGTCGCTCGACATGCACCTGGTAGCTGAACCGCTCATGAAGTCGCTGGGCAACAAAGCAACGCAAGAAACTCTCGGGAAGTTCGTTGTCGTGTCGGGCTTCCGCGATCGTCCGGTATCGTAACACAGCTTCCGTACCGAATTCGACGACAGCTTTCTCGAAATCCAAACGATGTCTCCCGTTGAGGAGCTTGACAAACGATACCACACTCGTCGCCGGCAACCTTCCGTATAGCCAGAACCCGCGCGGAGTATATGTCAACCAGACATGGCGGCAAACGGCGAGCGCGCAGTGATTGACAACCGGCTGCGGCTTTTGGAGCTGAAAATACCGACGCGATCCGCGAGGGGGTCACTTAGCTCTTGTTAAACGGAGCGCGATGTCCGAGGGGGCGGCGATTACAAGCGAGCCGACTTTGCGAAATACTGCAAACGTCTAATCGAAGGCAGGGTGTCTACTCATAAATCGCGTCGGCGATTTTCCGCTTTCGGGGCAAACCCGGACATAAAGCCGGCGCCGTCGAAATGATCGGGTCTGACCCTTAGCGGGCATTGAAGCCGCAACATACTTGGTTAGTACGGTCGCACTGGCCGCCGTTGACCGCCCGACACAAAAGACAAGGAGTAAAATTATGGACGATCGAATTATTGAGCTTCTGTACCGCAACCTTCAGGAAGTCTTTGGCGAAGGTGACGCGGCGCGCCGCCGCGCCGCCATTCAGGACTTCTATACTGAGGACTGCGTGCTGTACGTCCCGCCCGGTGTCTTTTTTGGACACGACGCCCTGGACAAGTTCGCCGGGGACCTCCGCGCGACACATCCAAATTTCGTCTATACGCCCCATGGAGAGCCACAAGCTCTGCATAACGGGGGAATTCTGGCATGGGGCTCAGGCCCGAAAGGCGAGGCCCCGGATTACACCGGACTGGATGTGGTGATTGTTCGCGATGGCAAGATCGCCGCGCTCTACGTCTTTCTCAATCCCAAATTTGCCTAGCGGCCGCGGCACCCTCGCAATTTTATCAGCGCACGCCCTAATGCCCCGCCATGTGGCGGCCGATAACGGTGAGATCGGCGTCGCTGGCGCGCGTCTCGTAGACGATCTGGCCGTGAAACATGACAACCAGCCGGTCGGCGAGTTCGAGCAATTCGTCGAGGTCTTCGCTGACCAGCAGCACGGCGGCGCCGCGGTTGCGCGCCGCCATGATCTCGGCGTGGATCTGCGCCACCGCCGCGAAATCGAGGCCGAAGCAGGGATTGGCGGCGACCAGGATATCGACTTCGCCGGCGAGCTCGCGCGCCAGAACGGTGCGCTGCACGTTGCCGCCGGAGAGCTCGCCGATCGGCGTGTCATCCGAGCGCGTTTTGATCTTGTAGCGCTCGATCTTGCGCAGCGCATCCTGGTGGAATTGCGCGCTGTTGAGCCACCAGCCGCCGGACGCAAACGGCGCGCGGTCGAATTCGCGGAAGGCGAGATTGTCG
>DASYNQ010000261.1:0-22978 GCA_036008425.1 Methylocella sp.
CGTATTCGATAGCGGGCGGCGCATCGAGCGAGGCATCAATACGTGCCGCTTTGCCCGCCATTTCGCGAGCGGCGACGCGCCGGCCGACGATCTCGACGGCTTGCTCGATCTCGTCGACTCGCAGATCACCTATCGTTCGCGCTATCTAATGGGCGTCGCTCTCAACCCGGTTCGCGACATGGTCGTGCTCGATTCCTTCAATCCGCGCTCAGTTGCCTTCCAGGTCGAACGGCTCGACGAACATCTTGAAACTCTGCCCTTGCTCAGCGACGATGGAATGCTCGAGGCGCCGCGCCGCTTGATCTTGCAGCTCGCCGCCGAAATCGCGACCGCAACCGCCTCAAGCCTCGACAACGAAAAGATTCTCGGCTTCGAGCAGAGCCTTCTCGGCCTCGCCGACGCGATCGCCGCGCGCTATTTCCTGCAAGGTCCGCATGTTGCCCGGGCCGACAAGTCGAGCGGCCTCGCATGATCTACGATATCCGCCATTTGACGCTTTACGAATACGGCTCGACCGTGACGTTCTCACACTGCGCGCTGCGGCTTCTGCCGACGGATGGGCCCGGACAAACGGTGCTTTCGAGTGAGCTTTGCATTACCCCCGCGCCCGCGCAAACGATCGAGCGGACGTGTTTTTTCGGCAACCGCCTCACTTTTCTCACGATCGAAACCGCGCATCGCAAACTGCTCGTGGAGGCGAATACAAGCGTCGAAATCGACCGGAGCGAGCGGTGCGATCAAAGCGAAACACCGACGTTCGAAATGGTGCGGGAGGAAGCCTTTGCCAGCACGTCCTTTGATAAGGACTCGCCCGCCCATTTCCTGCATCCGAGCCGCCTTGCTCCGCGCTTTGAGCCGGCGTCCGATTACGCGCGCGCAAGCTTCTCCGCCGGGCGCCCCGTCCTCGAGGGCGCCAAGGAATTAATGCGGCGGATCAAGGCCGATTTCAAATACGACACGAAGGCGACCGTGGTCTCGACACCGCTTTCCGAAGCCTTCGGCAAGCGGCGCGGCGTGTGCCAGGATTTCGCCCATATCATGATCGCCGGGCTGCGCGGCATCGGCCTTCCCGCCGCCTATATTTCTGGTTATATCCGCACCATTCCCCCCGCCGGCAAGGAGCGCCTCGAAGGCGCCGATGCGATGCACGCCTGGGTCTCGCTCTGGTGCGGCGAGGCGCGCGGCTGGGTCGGCCTCGATCCGACCAATGCGATGATGATCGGCAACGATCATATCGTTTTGGCGAAAGGCCGCGACTATGCCGATATTTCCCCGGTCGCCGGACTTATCCTCGGTTCGCGCGAGCAGGATGTCGATGTGCAGGTTGATGTCGTGCCGAGAGCGTGATCTGAAAGTTTGCCGGTTTTTTGGGACGTGATAATAATATTAAACTAATCCCTTTGAGTCAGAGAGGCGACATGTTCAACACCGCGATCATCGACGTTGCCATCGGGATGGTCCTTTCTTTCCTTGCCGTGAGCCTCGCGGCTAGCGCGATTACAGAAGCGATAAGCTCGTGGGGGCAATGGCGAGAGAAGACCCTGGCTGATGGCATCCAGGCGCTTCTGAACTACCATCCGGAAGATCATCCGCTCGCACTCGATCTCTACAAGTCCGCGCTTATCAGCCCGCTGACCTCCGGCACCGCCAAGTCTTTCGAGAACATCAAACACAAGCCAGCCTACATCGATTCCCGGCAGTTCGCCTTGGCCTTTTATAACACGCTGGGTGGGGGATCCCCGTCTGAGGTCGTTGCCAAAATCCAAGACCCGCAGTTGAAGGCCGCGATCGATGCCTTGTCGGCCGCTTCCTCGAAAGACATCGACAAATTCAAGAACAATATCGCCGTCTGGTTCGACAATTCGATGGATCGCCTCAGCGGATGGTACAAACGAAGGACCCAGTGGGTGTCGTTTGTCGTGGCGCTTGTGATCGCCGCGGTTTTCAACGTCAACGTCCTCTATGAGAGCGCGCAGATCTGGACGCGGCCGGCTGTCATTGCCGACTTGACGACATTACATTTCGAGGCGAACCAGGATGCTATGAAGCCTGACCAGGCCGCCGCAACCGCATCGAAGCTCTTCAATGCCCTTGAGCCCGCTTTTCTCATCGGCTGGGTCAAGGGGCCGGAGCCATCCGACGGCCCATCTTTGTTCATTGCGATCACAAGCTGGCTCACGGTCGCCGGTTCGGCCCTCTTCGGCGCCTCCTTCTGGTTCGACATTCTCCAGCGTATCACTCACCTCAAGGGGACGGGACGCGAGCCGGCGCGAAGCGTCGCGCCACCGCAGCCTGACGCTAGAATACCCTCTTGAAAAACGAACACCCGGGCACCGCGGGCTGCTATCCGCGATCCCAGAGGTGCGCGGCTGGGCCGCTCTCGATCTAACCAACGCGATGATGACCGGCAACAAACGTATCGCGCTCGCGCAAGGGGCAACGCCGGTATTTCCCCCGTCGCCGGACTTATCCTTGGTTCGCGCGAGCTGGATGTCGATGTCCAGGCCGATATCGTGCCAAGGGCGTGTGAGGCGAGGTTCCGATGCATCCGGGCCATCTAAATTATTTCCCCCTGCCATTGATCTTCTACGCGATCTTCGCAGGCGTCCTGCTCGCTCTGTTCATTCTCCTCCAGCTCAGACTGCTGCGTTACGCCTATATGCGCATCGGCCTCGACTCCCGCGTGGCCATGCTGGTTCTCCTTGGTTCGCTACTTGGCAGTTATATCAACATCCCGGTAGCGCAGCTTGCGGAGGCGCGCGGTGCATCAGACGAGGTGATCGATTTCTTCGGCATGCCTTATGTCGTGCCGGTCGAGGTCGACTGGCCCGGCACAATAATCGCCGTCAATGTCGGCGGGGCGCTTATTCCGGGCCTGCTTTCGATTTACTTGCTCGCGCGCAACCGGATTTGGCTTCTTGGCGCCGTGGGGACCGTCATTGTGGCCGTCATTGTTAATCGTCTTGCCTTCCCCGTTCCGGGCGTCGGCATAGCGGTGCCGGTCCTTGCGCCGCCCCTCGTCACGGCGGTCGTGGCGCTGTTACTCTCGCGGCGTTTCGCCGGTCCGCTCGCTTATGTCTGCGGGAGCCTTGGCACCTTGATTGGCGCCGATCTGCTCAATCTCGACAAGCTGCATGGCCTTGGCGCGCCCGTAGCCTCGATCGGCGGAGCAGGGACATTCGACGGCATTTTTGTTACCGGCATACTGGCCGTGCTGCTTGCGGGCCTCGGCGCACGGTGAAACCTTTGGCGAAGGGCCGCGACTACGCCGATATTTCTCCTGTCGCCGGAATTATCCTCGGTTCCCGCGAGCAGGACGTCGATGTGCAAGTCGATGTCGTGCCAAGGGTGTGAGTGGCGCGGGGCGCCATGGTCCCATGAGCGGAATTAGCCTCACCGGTGGCTCGTCCCTTTTAGGACCCTATACCTATCAGCGATGGCGGCGTGCGCTGGCCTCGCATCGATCCGGCGCAGTGGGTGTTCGATGAGCTTCGCGTCTCGACCTCCAATCCTTCGACGAACTCAGGGGATGCTGAGACGAGTGCCGCGGCGCATGGGCACACGCCAAGCTCGCGCGGCCGCACCTTGGCCCACCCGTAAGGAGCGCGCCCGGAGTGAAATATTGAGGAAAAATTAACCGCGGCGCGCGGCAAACCTCTTTGTTCGCCGCAACGCAGGCAATACTTTTTGTAAACCTTACTAGAACTTTGCGATTTACATGAGACTTGCAAAATGTGAGTCCTTGCCGAGCTGGCCTCGCCAGCCTCCCAAAGGAGCCTGTCATGCGGGCCATCCTAGGTGCTTGCGCTTTGTGTTGCGGCATTTTCTCGATGCCGGAAGCCGACGCGTCCGTGCTGATCAATATCGATCTCAGCTCGCAGACCATGCGTGTGAGCTCGGACATGGGCAGCTATGACTGGCGGATTTCCACCGCACGTTCAGGCTACCGGACGCCGCGCGGGACCTACCGGCCCTATCAGTTGCTGCGCATCCACTATTCGCACAAATATCATATGTCGCCGATGCCCTATTCGATCTTTTTCGCGGGCGGCTATGCGATCCATGGCACGTATGAGACGGCATCGCTCGGCCGTCCCGTCTCGCACGGCTGCATTCGACTCGCTCCGGGCAATGCCGCGCGCCTTTTCCACATGGTGCAAGTTGAGGGCGCGGAGATCACAATCTCCGGGGCACCGCCACGCCCGAGCTATTATGCCAGGCTCCGCCACCGGAGGCCGTCCTACTACGCCTTGTGGCGCCGGAAACCTCACAACGCGCTCGCCTACGCACCGGCGAGGCGTGCGCCAGCCGCGGTCCGGGCCTGGCAGATCAATCCCGTTGTCAGGTCGTTGCCGCAATGGCCAATGTGGCCGTGAGCCTCAAGATTCAGCAGCATCCGTTTCCATCGAAACAGATCCGTAGCCCTGCTGGCCAATCGGAGCCTGGATTGGGGGGGAACGCCTGCGCGCGGGGCAACGCGGCTGGAGGGATAAGAACGGAATACAAAAATGCCCTTGACCTGGCCGCGCGAAGTGCGTTGCGTGACCAGACCAAGGGCAAAGGAGTCACAAGCCTGGGAGGAAACCAAGCCAAAATGTATAAGCAATATTCAAGCCAATCTTGGCGGCTGCCGCGGCCGGAATGGAGGCCCCTGACCTGGGGGGCGCCAGATTAGGGGCTGCGCCTGGTGGATAGCGAGGGGGAAGCCAACCATAACAGGCATCTTCGCTGGCAACCCAGCGATTGCCAGTTATCGCTTCAGGGCTCTAAAAGTTCCACTTGGAGGGAGGGCCAATGTTTGCGGGGCGCCGGGAACTTTAAGGCTTCGTTCCGATTAGGAACTCAGTTATCTTCGGCGTAGACCACGTAAGGAGGATTATCAATGCGCCTGTATGCACTCGCCATCGTTGCCGCAGCGGCTCTTTTCTCCACCGTTCCAGCATTCTCTCAGGGTATTGAGATTGGACCGGGAGGCGTCCACATCGACCGTGGCCGTGACCGGGAGGCTCGGGATTGTGAGGAATTGCGGAGGGCGTGCCTCAACAAGGATGAGTTAGGCGAGGAAGGCGAGGGCAATTGCCGTCAATACCGCGAGACGTGCAAAGACCCGGATTAGAGAGCAGTCCGGCAAGACCGGCACCAGCAATAATTCCAGGCGGCGCGGCGGGTCGATAGGCGGACGTGCGCAGCACAAATCCATGCGATCATATTGCCAAACGCGCTCTATCTTATTTCATAAACCTCTGATTTTATAGCTATTTCTATATGATCGCGCGATCGAAATGCGCTGTGAAGTGGCGCAAAAACGGCGCCTGTTTTGTGATCCTGTATGGCGGGATCGCATCGCGCTGCCGCCAGACGAGATCCAGCACTTCGATGACGTAGTCGAAATGACTTTGGGTGTAGACGCGCCGCGGAAACGCGAGCCGGACTAATTCGCGCGAGGCCGGGATTTCGTCCTTCGTGCCCGGTAGACGTCGGCCAAACATCACGCTGCCGAGTTCCACCGCGCGAATGCCGCCTTCGAGGTAAAGCGCATTGACGAGCCCGATTCCGGGATAATCGCCCGGCTTCAAATGCGGGCAGAACGCCGCCGCGTCGATAAAGACGGCGTGACCGCCGGGGGGGCGCACAATCGGAATATCGCGGACGATAAGGCGCTCGGCCATATACGCAACTGTCGCGTGGCGGTAGCACTGATATTCATATTCCAGCGCCTCTTTCAGCCCGACCGCAATGGCCTCCAGATCGCGTCCCGCAAGCCCGCCATAGGTCGGGAAGCCTTCCGTGAGGATAAGCATGTTGCGGAAATCCTCGGCCCATTCATCGTTGTCGCAGCCAAAAAAACCCCCGATATTCGCCAAACCGTCCTTCTTGGCGCTCATCGTAGCGGCGTCGGCGAGCGCGAACATTTCCTTGGCGATTTCGCTCAGGCTGCGGTCCGCGAACCCCGGCTCATATTCCTTAATAAAGTAGGAATTTTCGGCAAAGCGGCAGGCGTCGATGACCAGGGGAATGTGATATTTATTGAGTATTTCCTTGACCGATTTAATATTTTCCATCGAAACGGGCTGGCCGCCTCCGGCGTTGTCCGTCACGGTAATCATGCAGAAGGGAATGTTTGCCGCGCCTTTGGTCTCGATGAGATGCGCGAGCTTACCGATGTCCATATTTCCCTTGAACCGCGTTTCGGAATAAATGTCCTGGCCCTCCGGCGTCAGCAAATCCACGGCCTGCGCGCCGGCATATTCGATATTGGCGCGGGTGGTATCGAAATGGCTGTTGTTGGGGACGATCGCGCCTGGCTTCAGGCGTGTGGCGGCCAGAATACGTTCGGCGGCCCGGCCCTGGTGCACCGGAAAAATATGCTTGAAACCAGTGATCTCACGCACCGTGTTTTCGAAGCGATGCCAGGATGTGCTTCCCGCATAGCTTTCATCTCCGAGCATGAGCGCGGCCCATTGCCGCGCCGACATTGCTCCCGTGCCGCTGTCGGTTAAAAGGTCGATGGTGATATCTTCCGCATCGAGCAAAAAAACATTGTTGCGGGCGGACGCCAAGCATGCCTCCCGATGGCCGCGTGTGGTGATCGGTAATGCTTCGGTCATTTTGACACGGAAGGGCTCGATGATTGTATGCATGAAACGGCTCCCTTCAAGCTCCGAAAAGGAGGGACGTTGCGTGGGGCTCGAAATCTCAGATCGGAGGGAAGCTGGCGATTGTCCACGATGTTCCAGGTTACGCGGAAAAGGCCGCGCTGTTAACGAGGCCCACCGGTTGTGACCTATTCCTATCGCAACAGGAAATGATCATGGAATGGATGATCTACGGCGCCAACGGCTATACGGGAGAATTGATCGCGCGCGAGGCGAAAAGCCAAGGCAAGACCCCTATTCTCGCCGGCAGAAGCGCGGCGAAGATCATTGCATTGGCCAGGCGACTGAAGCTTCCGTCGACG
Source organism: Methylocella sp. (assembly GCA_036008425.1). Taxonomy (GTDB): domain Bacteria; phylum Pseudomonadota; class Alphaproteobacteria; order Rhizobiales; family Beijerinckiaceae; genus Methylocapsa. The sequence continues at coordinate 6,959 of DASYNQ010000261.1, forward strand.
GCTTTTCGCCTCGAAGTGCCGTCCGAAATCGTGGCGGCGCTGCGTGGTGTCCGCCTCGTGTTGAATTGCGCGGGGCCTTTTTCGAAGACCGCCGATCCCTTGATGGGGGCGTGTCTCGCCGCCAAGGCACATTATCTGGATATAACAGGTGAAATCGACGTTCTCGAAGGCGCGCATCGCTTCGATGCCGGCGCCAGAGCGGCAGGGGTGGTCTTATGCCCGGGCGCCGGCTTCGACGTGGTGCCGACCGACTGCATAGCCCTGATGCTCAAAAAAGCATTGCCTGAAGCGACCGAACTCGCGCTCGGGTTTGAGTTATCCGGCCGGGGGATGTCGGCGGGCACCGCCAAGACGCTCGTCGAAGGATTGGGCAAAAGCGGCAAAATTCGCCGCGCTGGCCGCATTGTCGATTGTCCGCTTGGCCAGGGATTGCGCCGCATCGATTTTGGCCGCGGCGAAAAGCTGGCGATGCCAATTCCATGGGGCGATGTCGCCTCGGCTTTTTACACCACGGGTATTCCGGACATCACCGTCTTCACGCCGATTTCGCCGGTGTCGCTGGCGATTGCGCGATCGACCAATGCATTTGGACCCGTCCTGCGATCGCCCTGGCTGCAAAATTGGCTCGTCAAGAAGATCGAGAAAGTTGTGAGAGGGCCGGACGTTTCGACACGCAATGCGAATCCGAGCTGGGTTTGGGGCGAAGCAAAGGATGCCTACGGGCGGAGCCGGGCGATCCGCATCGTCACGTTGAACGGCTATTCCCTAACTGTTTTCAGCTCCTTGGCCCTCGCCCAACAGTTGATGTCCAATGCCTGTCCCCCCGGTTGCTGGACACCGGCGGGACTCATCGGCGAGAACTTCATTTTGAGTTTGCCCGGCACGGCGAAGCTCGATTTGCCGGATCAAATCGCGTAAAGAGAGAGGTCAAGCCGAGCTGGACCCCAGTAGGGAATCGGGATGGTGCCTTCTGGCAACCGCAATTGGGCGACGCCGCGCGACAACAATCTCGGCCTCCATTGGATCGAGAACCGCGCAGGCCTGTCGATTAGCGTTCTCCCAAACGGCTGCGTTTTCGCGATCGAACACCGGCGCGAAGACGGGACGATTATGATCAATCAATTGCTCGGATCGCCGGTCGATGGAGGCATCGCCCGGGTGTATCTGCGCATTGGCGGCGCGTCACCGATCTCCGTCGAGGCCGCCGGGCCTGGCGCCAGAGGCCAGTTCGGCGCTGCCGGCGAGGGTTTTGTTTGGGACGGCGAGACGAGCGGACTCCGCCACCGCGTAACGCTCTCGCTGCATCCGCGGGACGCCGCTTGGCTGTGGCGCCTGGACGTGACGAATATTGGCGAAGCTGCCCGGACCATTGATGCGATTCTCATTCAGGACATTGGCCTCGGAGACCGTGGATTCCTGATGAGCAACGAGGCCTACGCCTCACAATATATCGACCATCATATCGCACGCCACCCGCGTTACGGGCCGGTCGTCATGAGCCGCCAGAACTTGCCACAGGGTGGGCGGAATCCGTGGGTTGTCCAAGGCTGCCTCGACGGCGCGAGCGGCTTTGCGACCGACGGGATGCAGCTCTTCGGGCCGGCCTTTCGCGACCGCGACGCGTTTCCCTTCCCGTTCGGCGCGAGCCTGCCAAGCGAGCGGCTCCAGCATGAGCTTGCATGCGCCGCGATCCAGTCTTCCGCCGCCGGGCTGCCGCCGGGCGCCCGAGCGGCATGGCGGTTCTTTGGCATCTATGAGCAAGATCATGCCGAGGCCTCGCACGACCGCGACCTCACCCGGATCGACGCGGTCGCCTCGCATCATGAAGACCGCACGGACATTGCCCTCGCCGCGCCGGTTAGGAGCGTCGTGCAGGATGCTCCTTCGGCCGCGGCCGAACCGATCGACGCTGACGGCCTCGCGCAACGCTACCCGGGCCGGCTCTACGAGGAGAGGGTGGACGGCGAACTCCTTTCCTTCTTCACCCCTGATCCGCCGCACAACCGCCATGTCGTGCTCAGGGACAAGGAGCGATTTGTCACGCGCCGCCACGGCACCTTGCTGCGTTCCGGCCACGCGATGCTCCCCGATGAAGCAACTCTTTGCGCTACGTGCTGGATGCACGGTGTGTTCTCCGCCCAGCTGACGATCGGAAACACATCGTTTCACAAACTCTTTTCCGTCTCGCGCGATCCTTACAACATTACGCGCGCCAGCGGTTTGCGAATCCTGATCAACACCGGAGACGGCTGGCGGCTGCTCACCGTTCCGTCAGCGTTCGAAATGGGCCTCTCCGACTGCCGCTGGATCTATCTTCTCGGTGGCCGCACGATCACCGTGCGCGCTATCGCCTCGGGCGAGGAGCCGGCGATGCAGTGGCGCGTCAACGTCGAGGGCGAATCCTGCCGCTTCCTCGCCTTCGGGCACTTAGTGTTGGGCGAGCGCGAGCTTGATGGCGACGGTCTTATCGAGGTTTACACGCAATCCAAACGCTTTTCATTGCGTCCTGGCCCGGACTCGATTTGGGGCCAGCGCTACCCCAACGCGGTCTATCGTCTGGTCACCGGCACCCCCGAGGCCTTCGAAGCCATCGGCGGCGACGAGTTGCTCTACGCCGATGGGCAACCTCGGCATGGGGCCTATGTGGCGCTGCGCACGCGGCCGGTGCGCGAGTTCAGTTTTTCGGTCGTTGGTTCGATGACCGATCCCGAAGCGGTGGAACGACTTGCCGCCAAATTTGAGCATGGCGTCGAAGACGCGAGTCTGCTTCTGCCCGCGCGGCGCTTCTGGGGACGAGTCACCCGCAACCTCCGCGTCAAGGGCGGCGAGGTCGCCGCTCTTGACACGCTGTTCCCATGGCTCGCGCATAACGCGATGATTCATCTGACGGTGCCACATGGGCTCGAACAATACACGGGCGCCGCCTGGGGAACCCGCGATGTCTGCCAGGGGCCGGTCGAGTTCCTCCTCGCGCTGGAACATGACGACGCGGTCATGGAGATCCTGCGCATCGTCTTCGCGCAACAATACGAGGCGCGCGGCGACTGGCCGCAATGGTTCATGCTCGAACCCTATTCGCTCATCCAAGGCAGGGTCAGCCACGGGGACGTCATCGTTTGGCCGCTCAAGGCGCTCAACGACTATATCGAGGCGACCGACGACATCGGCTTTCTCGACGAGAATGTCGCCTGGCGGCGCGAGGACACGCTTGAGCAAACGGCGCGGAAGGACACCGTGGCCGAGCATGTTAAATGCTTACTTGCTGCCGTGTGCGCGCGCTTTATCCCCGGCACTCATCTTATTCGGTATGGCGAGGGTGACTGGAACGATTCGCTCCAGCCCGTCAATCCCATGCTGCGGGACTGGATGGTGAGCAGCTGGACAGTCGCGCTTCTGTTCCAACAGCTCACCCGCTACGCCGAAGTGCTGCGCCGGGCGGGCCGCGAGGCCGAGGGTGTGAGCCAGTTAGCCGGCGAGATGAAGGCGGACTTCAACCGCTATCTCCTGGGCGATGATACGGTCGCGGGCTATGCCGTGTTCGCTCCGGATGGGGGCACACCTGAGCTTTTGCTGCATCCAAGCGATTCGCGCACGGGTCTCAAATATTCGCTGCTGCCGATGACCCAGAGCATCATTGGCGGACTGTTCACATCACGACAAGCGGAGCACCATCTCCGGGTAATCCGCGAGCATCTGCTCTTCCCCGACGGCGCCCGGCTGATCGACCGGCCCATTGCCTATCGCGGCGGCCCGCAAACCATGTTCCGGCGGGCGGAGTCATCGTCTTTCTTCGGGCGCGAAATCGGTCTCATGTATGTTCATGCGCATCTGCGCTACGCCGAGGCGATGGCGGTCCTCGGCGAGGCCGAAGCGCTCTGGGACGCGCTTATGCTTGCAAACCCGATTGCCGTGACAGATCGCCTCGCGCAGGCCACGCCCCGCCAGCGCAACGCCTATTTCAGCAGCAGCGACGCGGCGTTTCCCGACCGTTATGCCGCGAGCGACGAGTGGTGGCGGGTCAACGCCGGGATGGTCCGCGTCGAGGGCGGCTGGCGGATCTATTCGAGCGGCCCAGGCATCTACGCAAAGCTCCTAATTTGCCAAGTGCTCGGCCACCGCAGGCTGTGGGGCAGGCGGACCCAGCGGCCCTTATTGCCGCAGGCAATTCAAGACGTGACGGTGGAATTGGACAGCGGCGGCTGAGGCGCCGTGGTCACTGCTCGGGACCATCACGGCGATGGTTCGGCCTTGCTAAAGCTCGTCCAAAGCGGCAATCTCAGCCTGAAATCTGGTCATCGGGTGGATTTCGGATTAGGGGAGAGCGGACGGGATGGTTGTCAGCGTGAATAGACCGTTCGACCCGTCCGTTAACTGAACGGTCCGGCGGTCAATCGTCGCTTCACTATTGGAGATATGAGCGTGCCAGCCAGAGTCATTAAGCAACCGGAAATGGTTCCGGCCGGCCAGAAGCGGGGCGCGGGTCGCCGCAAAAAGGGCCGATCGAGTGGCACGGCTTTAGGGAAATCAATATCGAGACCTGTGCATGTGGCGGAATCGCGCGTGGCCTGATCGACCCCCTTATCCGGAGAGCCGGCGATGTATGGCATGATCCTGCACGAAACCGGAGCGCCTCTGGTTTTTGAAGAATTGCCCGATCCTATCCCCGGACCCGGCGAGATGCGGATCCAGGTGGAAGCCTGCGGCGTCTGCCGGACCGATCTCCATGTTGTCGATGGCGAGCTGCCGGACCCGAAGCTCCCGGTCATTCCGGGACACGAAATTGTCGGGCGGATCGATGCGCTCGGACCTCGCGTGGAGGGCATCGGACTCGGGGCGAGGGTTGGCATTCCTTGGCTCGGATCCACCTGCGGCGTCTGTGCTTATTGCGCGAGCGGCAGGGAAAACCTTTGCGACCGGCCAGTCTTCACCGGCTTTACCCGAAACGGCGGCTATGCGACCCACGCGATCGCCGCGGCACGCTATGCTTTCCCGCTGCGTGAAGGGGGCGACGCCGCCGCGCTTGCGCCTTTGCTCTGCGCCGGTCTCATCGGCTGGCGCTCGCTTCGCTTCGCGGGTAGCGCGAAGACCCTCGGTCTCTATGGTTTCGGCGCCGCAGCTCACATCATCGTGCAAGCCGCGCGCAAGCAGGGGCGTCAGGTTTTGGCCTTCACGCGTCCAGGAGACGCGGCCACGCAAGCTTTTGCCTTGCGGCTCGGCGCCGCCTGGGCCGGAGGATCGGACGAAAACCCGCCGGAACCGCTCGATGCCGCGATCATCTATGCGCCGGTTGGAGAATTGGTGCCGGCCGCGCTCGCGGCGGTGCGCAAAGGCGGCATTGTCGTTTGCGCCGGGATTCACATGAGCGACATTCCCTCCTTTCCTTACCGTTTGCTTTGGCAGGAACGCCGGATCGTCTCGGTCGCCAATCTCACGCGGCAAGATGGGCTTGAGTTTCTCGCATTTGCCGCACAAGCGGGGATCGAGACGCAGACCAAGACCTATCCTCTCGAAGAGGCAAATGCCGCATTGGCGGATCTGCGGGCGGGCAGGCTAGAAGGCGCGGCGGTGTTGCTGCCACGGCCTTGCTGATCGGAGGACCACCGGCGATCACGCTAAGATCGTCAAGATGCAAATCGCGCCGATCCGGCTTCCAGGAAGAAATAGACAGGGGCCCGCCGGCGCCGCCTCGGATTTGCAGCCTCAAGGTCACAAAACGCAATGCCGCGTCATAAAATGTGAGCCTCAACCCACGGATGGATCACGGCGTGTGTTTCGCTGGATTTGGGCTTGAATTCGCGCGGGGTTCCAAGCCAATCGAGGCTGTTTCCGGCCGCATCTAAAAAATATGTCTACCCCCCGATTGGGGGATGCGCGCCGACCCTTTTGTCGCCACTGTTCACGCGCGATTGGGCAGAACAGCCGCTCGCACCTATTTCGACACGTAAGCGGATTGCCGGAAGCTCCTGGTCGCCGTCGCGACAGGTGGTTTTGAGGTGCTGGTAAATTATGTCTTAAATTGCGTTGACGAACCAATTTTTCCGGTTCCCGCGCGTCCGCCAGCAGACGCGCGGGAACTTTTCATTGCAATACCTCTAGCGCATTCTCATCGTTGGCGGAATCGCAAGCGTGTTCCAGTGGGGCGAGATTTGTGATTCGCTTTCCTCGTTAATTCGACGGGGGGTTTGTGATGGGCAAGCCTTGTTCTCGGGACCCGCGAGAGCATGTCATGGCGGCGTCGCTTTCCTGGGCGGACGCGCCGCCCGCCGATCAATGACCCCCGCCGTCTTGGCTGCCCTGTTGGATGCTCTGGAACACCTTTGGGTTGGACGGCCCCTCCACATCGAGAAATCCGGCCGCGCCCTTCTGCAACCGGCCTAAGCTGTGATCTACGAGAATATAAGTCCCCGGAACTTGCGTCTTGAATTCGACCATCGTCGCTCCGCCGGCGGGGACCAGGGTGGACTGCACATTGCTGAGGGTCTCGGTGGCCCCTTCGGGATGGACCTTGTCGAAAATCTCGCCGATGACGTGAAAGCTCGATACCGCGTTGGGTCCGGCATTCCCGAAAAAGATCCGCACCGTCTCGCCGACCTTGGCTTTCAACGCGCGCTCTTTGCTAAGCGACCCGGCGCTGCCGTTGAAAACCACGAAATCGGGTGTCTCGTTCACCATTTTGTCGACGGCGGCCTCATGCACGCCGACTTGGGTTCGATCTCCTTTGAGATAAACATCGCCTTCCATCACGTAGAATTCCTTGTCCACCTTCGGCCAGCCTCCCGGCGGCTCGACGACCATGAGACCGTACATTCCGTGCGAAAGGTGATAGGGGATCATCGGCGTCGCGCAGTGATAAATAAAAACACCGGGCCGCATCGCCTTGAATTGGAAGACGCTCGTGGCGCCGGGCGGGGTCTGGGTGACCTTGCCGCCGCCGCCGGGTCCGAGCACCCCATGCGAATCGATGCTGTGGCTCACCGGACTGTCGAGCGCGTTGTGCAACGTGAGCTCGACGGTATCACCCTGGCTAACGCGGATCATCGGGCCGGGCACGGTCCCGTTATAGGTCCAATAGTGATAACCGATCCCCTCGGCGAGGAGCCCGGTGACCGGCCGGGCTTCCAGCTCGACATGAACCGCCGCCGGCTTCTTGCGGCTGACCGGCGGAGCAATCGCGGGCGCGGGCAGCCGCCCGAGGTTCGCGGGCAGCTCGGAAACCAAAGCCTCGTCCGCCGCGAAAGCAGGAGGCGAAGCGAGCGGGGGGTTTTGCGCCTCCTGCGCCGGCGCATAGGTGACGTACCAAGGTGTGCACAAAGCGGCGGGAAGCGCGACTACTCGTGCGACCGGCCCTATCCATTCGTTAAGTCTTTTCCATGAATTCTTGTGCGGCATGCTTGTTTCCCCCTGAAACGCGCCACTGGCTTTGTCCGTAGCGCGGTTTGATTTTCCCAGCCAATTCTTCCGGGTGGGTGCCGCCCGGAACCGGACGGCCGCTTAACGGTCAACGACGATTAGCGTGCCCATCATTCCCGCATCGCGGTGACCTGGCAGATCGCAAGTGAAGTCGTATTTTCCGGGCTTCTCGACCACAATATTCTTTCGAGCGATCTCGCCGGCCTTTGCTTGCAAGCGAAAACGCAAGCCCGGCACGTAAAGGCCGTGCTCCGTTTCAGCTCCGCGGTTGTCGAGAACCAGCGTGACCGCCCGTCCGGCGGCGACCGAAACCGTTGCCGGAGTAAACCTGAATTCCGTGGAAACGATCCTGACTTCGGCGGGTTTGATCTCGTTCGAGGGCGCGAGTGCCGCGACCTGTGCCTGCGCCATGGTTACTGACGGCATCGCAACCATCGCCAGGCTCAACGCCACCATGAAAATGAATGGGGAAGGGCGTCCGGACTTTTTCGATTCTTCCATTTTTCTCTCCCATGAATTTGGCGGCTAATTCATAGGGCATTAACCGTATTTGTCTGTGAGCGAGCTCACACAAACCGAGCCGCGATAAAGAGTATTGAATGCTGAATAACATCCATGCTCTTTCCTTTCGGTCACCTATAGTAAATATAAACTGCACAATTGCGGCCCGGGCGCACCCCCTGATTGGGGGTACCGATCTCAGGTCCGCCGCGCCATGCAAGGCGAGTGGTTCAGGGTGGCGACCCAGACCCCGGCCGCCTCAGCCCTTCAGGAGATGGCCGAACTCGATGACAATTTGGCGCTCACCGGCCCGACCGGGAACCGCATGCCGGCGGCCGGGAACCTTTTCCTTTGAAATGCATCGAATTCGGCAGCAAGGGGATGAGGCATGAGATCAGCGCCTGCGCCGCATGTTGCCGGCCCTTCCGAGGACGCCGAACTCGTTCGGCGTGCGCTCACCCGTGACGACGTGGCGTTTCGCATCATCATGGAGCGGCACAATCGCCGCCTGTACCGGATCGCCCGCAGCATTCTGCGGAATGAAACCGAAGCCGAAGATGTGGTCCAGGAAGCGTATGTCAAAGCCTTTACCAATCTCGGCGGCTTTCGCGGCGATTCCAGTCTTGCGACATGGCTTGCCCGCATCACCATGAATGAAGCCCTGGGGCGGTTGCGGCGTGAACGCCCGACTGTGGACCTGGAAACTTTCGGAACGAAACGAATCGAGGCTCAGATCATCAAATTCCCTCAAACGGCGACATCCGACGATCCGGAACGAACAATGGCGCAACGGGAAATACTGCAGCTTGTCGAGCGAGCGACCGACAATCTCCCCGAGATATTTCGGATTGTATTCATGGCGCGGGTGATCGAGGGCATGAGCACCGAGGACACCGCGAACGTCCTCGGTCTTCAGCCGGATACAGTAAAGACGCGGCTGCATCGCGCTCGGCGGCTCGTGCGCGATGAACTGGACAAGCAAATCGGCCCCGTACTCATGGACGCATTTCCGTTCGCTGGCAGGCGTTGCGAGCGCATGACCAACGCCGTGCTGCAACGGCTCACCATTTTCGAATAATTTCCGGGAACGTGTCCGCTCTCCGAGCATCTTAAACAGCGTCAACACAAACGCGCGGGCGCCATTCGAGTGTCCGTTGGCAAAAGTCAGGAGTGTCCTATGCTAGTCCGATTGAGCGCGGCGATTGCCGCATTCTACATGCTAAGCGGCGCAGGCGTCGCGCAAGCCGCGGCCAAGCCCACTGATCCACAGATTGCCCACATCGCTTACACGGCGGGGTTACTCGATATAGAGGCAGCCAAGCAGGCCCTATCGAAATCGACGAACAAAGATGTGCGTGCTTTCGCCGAGGATATGGTGCGCGACCATACGGCGGTGAATGACAAAGCGCTCGCCCTCGTGAAGAAACTCAACGTCACGCCGGAAGACAATGACACCAGCCGCGCCTTAACCAAGCAAGCGGCGGAGAAACGTGCTGAACTGTCGAAGCTCGATGGCGCGGAGTTCGCCAAGGCTTACATTGCCAATGAGGTCGCGTACCACAAGACCGTGAATGGCGCGCTTGAGACTACGCTCATTCCGTCCGCCAGCAATCCTGAACTCAAGAGCTTGCTGCGGACCGGCCTCAAGATCTTCCAGGGGCATCAGCAGCACGCCGAAGAGGTCGCTGCTGCGTTGAAGTAATGAGACTCCCATGCTGCCGGGACGGCATCTCTTCGTATTTGTGGTGACGATATGGGGGATAAATTCCGTTCCGGCGCATGCGGAAACGATTCAAATTACAATCGACAATCTTGTCTTCTCGCCGGAGGAACTCAAAGCAAAGGTCGGCGACACCATCGCGTGGATCAATAAGGACATCGTCGCGCATACGGCGACCGCGCGCGGCGACTGGGATGTGATGATTCCGGCCAATAAGTCAGCAAGCTTGGTTTTAACAAAGGCCGGAATCGTCGAGTATTATTGCCGCTTGCATCCCAACATGAAGGGATGGATCGCCATCACGCCGGAGTAAAGCGGCGCGCCGCGGCCTGACTAAACGCCAGAACTGGCGGCCGCGGCGGCCAGCGAGACGCCCTCACTGCGTTGGACCCCAAGGGCGGAGTCCGTACCGAGAGAGAACCGGCAAGACTCGCTTTAATCCCGTCACGGAAATTGGTTCCGGCGAGCGGAGCCAGCTCTAGCCACCTCACTCATGGTAGCGTCCCGGCCGGCAAAGTCAGGAAATCGTCACCCAAAACTCATCGCCAATGTGACATAGAAAGCCGGTATTGAAACAAACCCGCCTCAAACCGCGGGCGGGCTTTCCAAACTGTAACCTGCCGAGCCTTTTTGATGACATTATCCTGGGACACGAGGTATAGCTCCTTCGATGAAGACGTGGCGGCTCGCCCCAACTTTAACAATGCAATCGTTTGTCCTCGCCGTTACCAATTTTGCTGCCATGGTGCAAAGCCTCGTTTCGCGAATCACCAAACCAAGCTACACCGCATCAAGCCCAGCAAGAATCCTTCTCAAATGATCAGTTTCATGGAATCTGTGTATTAGGTTCAAATCGTTCAGGGAAATGCTTTTCTTAAGGTCCAGCCTGTCTTAAGGTACGAACCGGTGCCAAATTCTTGCGGTGTTTGTTGTGTGCGGTCGGACCGAGATCGATGTGTCTGTTTTCGTTAAGGATCGGGGTCCGGATTTGGGGTTTCCGCCACCCAGCGAGGGGGGCGGCGCTATTTCTGCTCGCGGGCGCGATGCTTACCGCATGCACGGTTCCTCCGCCGGTGGGAGCCAATGAGCCTCCGGACGCGGTGGACCGGATTCGCGCCGTCGACTTGCAGCCGCGGTTTCCGCAATCCTCTGCCAACGCCGATACGGGATCGGCGGGGAATAGGCCCCAGCTATATTACGGGAACTCGGGCGGGCAAGCTACGGGCCCCGCGGCGGCCTCGCCCGACCCTGGTCCTGGCGCGGGCGCGGCCCCTGCTGGCGATGGCGTTAATTTGAACTTCGAGGATAGTCCCGTGAGCGCCGTGGCGAAAGTCATTTTGGGCGACATTCTCGGGGTGGGTTATTCGATCGATCCGCGCGTGCAGGGAACCATCAGCCTTTCCTCGGGACGTCCAGTTCCGAAATCCGAGTTGTTGTTCGTCCTGGAGAGCGCCTTGCGTACGAGCAATGCGGTGTTGGTGCACGATGCCGGGGGCTACCATATCGTTCCGGCGGACGACGCCGTCGGCAGTGGCCGCGTCGATCGGGCGGGTGACGGCCGCAATCCGGAGCCTGGTTATGGAATCTCGGTAGTTCCCTTGCAGCATGTTTCGGTGCAAACGATCACGAAACTCTTGGAAAGCTTCGCGGCAAAACCCGGTTCGATCCGGGCCGACCCAACGAAAAATCTGCTCATTGTCGTCGGAAACGGAGTTGAGCGCCGCACCGCCGTCGATACCATCCTCAGCTTCGACGAGGATTGGATGCGCGGGCAATCGGTCGGCATTTTTCCGGTCCATAGCACGCAGCCCGAGCCTTTGGTTGCCGAGCTCGAAAAAATCCTGGACTCTGGGGAAGACGGCCTCAGCCAACATTTGGTCAAGCTGCAACCGGTGAGCCGCTCGAACGCCGTCCTCGTGGTGGCGCGCAAGCCCGAATTGCTGCGCGCCGCCGCGAAATGGATCAGCCGTCTCGATAATTCGGCCGTGGCGAGCACCGGCGTCAAGGTCTATAAGGTCCGCTACGGGGACTGCGTCAAGATCGCGAAGCTGCTCAGCACCTTGTTCGTCGGCGGGGGGGCAAGCACGCTGGAGTCGCCCACCAACCAAATCGCGCCCGGCGGGGGGGCGACGACGTTGCCCGCCGGGTTTGGCGGCGGTGCAGGCGCGGGCGGCGGTGGAGGCGGCGGCGCAGGCACGGGTGGCGGCGGAGGTTTGGGCGGGGGCGGAGGTCTGGGCGGGGGCGGAGGTCTGGGCGGAGGCGGAGGTCTGGGCGGAGGCGGAGGTCTGGGCGGAGGCGGAGGTTTGGGCGGAGGCGGAGGTTTGGGCGCCGGTCAATCCCAATCGCAAGGGCCCTTTGGAGCTTTATCCCCTGGCGGGGGCGCGGGGACGCCCGAGTCGCGCGCCGAAGGGTCCGAGACGGCTGGCTTTGGGGGAGGTTTCGGTGGCGGCGCAGGCGGAGGGCGCGCGCTTCTGCCAGGGGTCCGGATCCTGCCCGATGTCACGAACAATTCGGTCGTGGTCTATGCCAACGCGGAAAACTACCGGATCATCGAACGGGCGCTCAATCAGCTCGACCGGCCGCAGCTGCAAGTCGCCGTCGACGTGACCGTCGCGGAAGTGGAACTCAACAACACTCTTAATTATGGAGTTCAATTCTTTCTGGGAAGCATCAATACCCTTAATTCGTTTTCCAATGGCGTCCAGGTGGGCAACGTGGCCTCCGTGGCAAATGGGCTGGCGCCGGCCGCGTCTGATGGCTTCAATGTTATAATTGGCTCCAAGCTCACCCCGCATGTCGTCATCAACGCCTTGAATGCCTACACGACTACAAAGATCCTCGCAAATCCGTCGCTCGTGGTGCTCGACAATCAGGTTGCGGCCCTTCAAGTGGGCGACACGGTGCCGATAACGACAGGCAGCGCGAATATATTGAACTCGGCCACTGCCACCTCGAATACTGTGTTCAATTCCATCACCTACCAGAACACGGGGATTATTTTGAGCTTTCGGCCACACGTCCATGCCAACGGCAACGTTACCCTCGAGATCGACCAGGAGATCAGCGCGTGCAAGAATTGCTCAGCCACCGCCACCGGTAATCTCACCCCGTCGTTCACGGACCGCCACGTCAAGAGCCAGATCCAAGTGCCGAACGGCCAGACCGTCCTGCTCGCCGGCCTCGTCCAGGAGGAGCATGACAAGACGCGCAACGGAGTCCCGGTTCTCGATCAAATTCCCATCCTGGGCGAAGCCTTCGCCAACGCCAACAACAATGCCGTCATCCGTACCGAGCTCATTATCTTCATAAGGCCGCAGGTCATTCGCGACAGCGTCGATGCCTCGGTCGTTGCCGAGGAGCTCCGTTCCAAGATCCGGGGAGACAAAATTGGCACGGCGCACCCGCCTGGCGCCGTGACCCCGTACCCGCTTGGGCTGGTTCAATGAGCGTGACCCCGCTTCGCCGCGCCGAATTGGGAACGCGCCCGGCGGGAGATGAGATTGACTTGGCTTTGGCGGGGCGCGGGGCGCCGCCGCGGCGAGAGCTGATCACATACGCCGCATTCGCAGCCATCGCTTGCTCCATCGCGATCGCGAGTCTTGTTGCCGCGCCTGGCCGGGCAGGCCTCCTTGGCGGCGCCCTGGGGCTTTTGATGTTCGCGGTAGCGGTGGCTGACGCCCGCGCGTTCATTATCCCCGATAAACTGACCATCGCCGCTTTCGTTCTCGCCTTGACGAATGCGGCGAACGAGGGTTTGGCAAGCATGCCGGAAAACATCGCGGTTGCCGCGTTGCGTGGACTAGTTCTGGCCCTTGCATTTTTCGCGCTGCGGGAAATCTACTTGCGGCTGCGCCAACGCCATGGAATTGGCCTTGGCGACGTCAAGCTCGCCGCGGTCGCCGGGGCCTGGCTCGACTGGACGCTCATTCCGGTTGCGATTGAAATCGCGGCGCTCACGGCGCTGTTCTTTTACATAGGGAGCCGGCTTGTCCTGCGCCGTCCTATATGCGCGGCCGCGAAACTGCCTTTCGGGCTTTTTTTCGCGCCGACAATTTGGTTTTGCTGGCTGCTCAACGCAATATTTTTCGAATTCTAAGGGAGCACTGCCATGGGGATCGTTACCGTCGCGCAGGGTCAAGATCGACGTGTCGGCTCCGTCCGTGGCCGGGAGGCGCGAAAGCCGCGCCGATGGCGTTTACGGGCCATGCCCGGCGCGCTTGTTTGCCTGGCAATTTTCGCGAACCCCGCCGCCGCGGACCGGTTCCGCAACGGGATCCGGGCGTTCACGGCCCACGATTACATAACGGCGGCCCGCATTTTTACGGATCTCGCCCCGCTCGGCGACGCAAGGGCGCAAACCTATCTCGGCTACATGTTCGCCAATGGGAAGGGCGTGCCGCAAAATTATATGGTGGCGGCGGGATGGTACCGCTGCGCCAGTCAACAGGGGTTTCCAACGGCGCAGTACATGCTCGGGCTCATGTATGACAAGGGCCAAGGCGTTCCGCAGGACTACGTCATCGCCTATGCGTTGCTTAACCTCGCTGTCGCGGGGGCGGGTCCGGAGCGCGAGCGTTGGGTCCGGATACGCGACGCCGTCGCTTCGAAACTGAGCCTCATCGAACGGGTCCGGGCGCAACAGCTGGCCTTCGAGGGACTCGTAGGAGGCGGCTGCTTACCAATCGTCACGGGATATTAGCCGGCCTCGCTCTTTGCGACAAATTGTGGTATATCTGACGGCGCGCAATACTATATTGCGCTGGCCAGCGTGCTTGCTTCGTAGAGTCAAGCAATTCCGGTTCGTTCGACCGGGGCCCTGGCTTGGCGTCTTGCCGATGCTATCGCCGGCGGGTTAGTCTTCGAAATTCCGGCACTGGCGGTCGCCGTCTGAAAACGCGGGAGATGGCCCTATGAGAACTGTCGTCTGTCCTGGCCTTGGCCGCGACGTCTCGGCCTTGGGCTTTGGTTGTGCCTCGCTGGGATCGCGGGTTTCCGAGGCGCAAGGGCTACGGGCGCTCGGTCTTGCGTTCGAGCGCGGCGTGACGTGGTACGACGTCGCGCCCCCCTATGGCGATGGAGAGGCGGAGGGAATACTGGGAAAATTCTTGGCCGGCCGCCGGGATCGCGTGGCAATCTGTACCAAATTCGGTATTCCGCGCCCGATTGTTTCGCCGGCGATACGCTTGATAAGGCCTTGGGCGCGAGCAATGGCGCGGACGTTTCCGCAATTGCGTGGCGGCAAGCTGAAGGCGCGGGCGGCCGGGAGCCGTGACCGGCTGCGGGCGGAGCAGATCGAAAGTTCGGTCGTTGAAAGCTTACGGCGCCTGCGAACCGATTACATCGATGTGCTGGCTTTACACGAGCCGGGGCCTCGGGATTGCGCCAGCGAAGCCATTTTGCGTGAATTGCTGCGCATGATCGAGAAAGGCTACATGCGCTGCGTCGCGATCGCTGGAGCTCCGGAGGCGATCCTCGCCGGAGCACGCGCTTCGGAGCTATATAAAATCGCTCAGCTTCCCGATGATCCTTTTATGCGGACGGTAGCAGGCGTGAAAGGCGCGCTCGCCGGGGATACATCGCTTTTTTTCGTCACTCACAGCGTGTTCGGCGCCCACGAACGCTTGTCGCACCTCCTGGTTGGCGGCGGCGGCCGTCTCGGGGCGCTCGCTTCCCAGCTCGGATACGGTCCTCCATTCATGGCGAGTGAAATGATTTTGGATTATGCTTTCGCGGTCAATCCGGAAGGCGTGGTTCTCGCTTCGATGTTCACCCCTGCCCATATCGAAATGAACTGTTCCAGGGCGGCGCGGCCGCCGCGGAAAGACATTGGTCCGTTCATGCAAAAATTCGTCGTCGCGGACAAACCGTGACAGATTTTTTTGCATGGCGATCCAGAGGCTGAAAATGTTTCGATCTCCCACGGGCTTGGGGAGAGTCTTGCCGGTTTTCATCGTGTGGAATGCAGCAACGGGATTTGATTCTTTGCCGGACTGCCGATGGCTTACGCGATGTCCTGACATGGAGCTCTCCAGCTGTGCATTGAACGCCCGTCGTTGATAGAATAGCGTTACGCCGATTCAAGCCAGCGGCGCGTTCAAGATCCAGCGATGGCCGAAAGGATCGCGAAACGTCGCGACCCTGGTTCCCCAAAAGGAATTGGTCGGGCTCGTCTCGACTTTTGCGCCGAGACCGGTGGCCTTTGCGAATATTTCGTCGACTGTCTTGGCATCGGCATATTCCACGCTGATCGAGGCGGTCGCAAGCTCGCCCGGAAGCGGCATTCGGGTGTGGCCGAATTCGGGAAAGGCGTCGGCGAGCATGACCGAGCCGCCGTTGATCAGGAGTTCGCAATGCATGATCCGCATACCGTCGAGTGCGGGCATGATCGC
>DASYNQ010000262.1:0-4968 GCA_036008425.1 Methylocella sp.
ACGACCGCTTTCGCAAATCGTTGACCGGCGGATGCGTCATGAGACCGCAGCCGTCAGCGCCCTGCCGGATGATGTCAGGGCCCGGGCGATTGAGCTCACGAGAACGTTCGACGATTTCACTCCGGACAACGATCCGCACAAGGAGCTCGTTCCAGCTCGCATGATTGACTTCGCCGCACTTCGCGGAAAAAAGCGCATCCAAATCAAGGGGTGTTTCCGGATTGCGGAGGTGAGGAGGCGGCTAAAAATTATTAAATCAAATCAAAGTGACCATTTCGCCCTCGCCTGTTGGTTAACTAACTGATTTTATACGGTTATGATACGCCTCTTGGCCGCACCATCATTTATTGTTTGCATTTATTATTTGGGCGAAGGGTTGCCCCCCGGCCCGTTTGGCTCCGGCGCCGCCCCGGCCGGGCCGCTAGCCTTGAAGGCGCGGCGCGCCTTGGCAAAAACGTCAGCAATGATTTTTTCCGTCGCCGACGTCCAGCCTTCGGGGGCCGCGCGCGTTGGGGCGGGGTTCGTGCCGGGTACGATATTGACGATTTTATAGCCGCGCTTTTTGAGTTCTTGCAAGAGATCGGGCAGCATGGCGGCCGTCTGTTGCTTGGTATCGTGAAGGAGCAGGATCCCGCGTTTTTCCTTATCGAGCCGCGAAAGGATCAAGGCGAGTTCGGTCTCTGGAGTCATGCTCTGCCAGTCCGAGACCCAGAGGTCGGCGCCGAAAACCGCGATATTTTTGGCCGACAGCCAGGCCACGAGCGCCGGGGTATCGGCAAAGCCCGGGAACCGGAAAAACCGCACTTTTGGCGCGCCGCTGGCCGTGCCATAGGCGGCCTTGTCGTCCGCTTCGAAGCCACGCAGAATCTCTTCTTGCGCCGCGCTTTCGCTTAATCCCCGCAATGTCGCGGCGGGATGCGAAAAAGTATGGTGGCCGACGGTATGTCCTTCCGCGATTTCGCGCTTGACTAAAGCGGGCAAGGCTTCCGCATTGCGGCCGACGAGAAAAAATGTCGCCTTCACGCATTCCTTAGCGAGCGCGTCGAGCACCTTTGGGGTGGTTTGCGCGGCGGGCCCATCGTCGAAGGTGAGCACGATTTCACGATCGTCGAGCGCCAGGCTTCGCGGATAGGTTTTCAGCCCCACTTGCAGGCCGCCGGACGTCCCCACCTCGAAGGTGCGGGCAACGCCGAGCGCCTCGGGCGGGCAGGGCGCGCAATGCACCGACGTCGGAGTAACAGGAACGACGCTCGCGGCGGCGGCGAACAGCTCCGCGCAAGTAAAGCGAAATGGGAGCTTCATGATTTGCTCGATCACGAATCCATTCTATGAACCCTTGAACCCAAGATATAAGGCAAATCGCGCGCATGACCAACATCGCGCTCCGGAGCGGCTCTCGCCATCTTCTTTGGCTGGGCGTGGCATAGGGTTTCCCTGCTCTACCACGGTTCGCGATGATCATTTCGCGCCGACTTCGACCACCGGTCAAACCGAGCCCATGACGATGCCCGCGATGCCCCGCCTTTCATGTAGTTCCCAAGCCGCCGGCGTCTATTATATTAGTCGCAATTGCTGCAGATGCTTTGATCAATGCGGTCGTTTCGTCGTAGGATCCGGCGGTCGAGGTCCGTGGTGACCGCGCCTTGGGACGCGCCGGGATGAGCTACCGTCTCGCCCGTCGCAGCCAAATAATTCTCGTTCAAAAGTCTTGTGGCTTTGTGCCGGGGGACCTGGCCAGTGCCGGTCTGAGCTTGAACCACAGTGATTCCGATGGCAGTCGCGCACAGGAGCGCAACAAAAAGCGGTTTCATCATAGCGTCCTCCCCAAGCATAACGTTCTGACCGCCATGAAGGTTCTTTCGCGCCGCCTTTTTAACGTAGGTTCCCGCTTCACAATCCATTAACGCAACTTTAAGGGAATGCGCGCAAGGCTCGTTACCAAGCCTTAACCAACTTTGGAGCGCGCGCATGGACGATTCTCCAGACGAAGCCGTTCCTGAACCCGCCGCGGCCCGCCCGCGGGGCGCGAATGTCCCCACGACAGGAGCGCGGGGCAGGGACTCGAAGCACGGGGTTGCCTCCGGCCTCGTGGCTTTCAAGGAGGCCGAAGCAGCATCGGCGCGATGGGCGCCGCCGCGCTTCGAGCAGTTATTCAGCTATGGTTCGCACGCCGCCCTGGCAGCCTGTCTTTTTGGGTTCGCATGGGCGGCGGGGTCGTATTTTTCCGGTAGTTATACACCGTTTTACGCGTTGAAGCCGCCACCCACCCGGACTGTAGCAACGCAAGAGAGCGTGGCGCGTACCGAGATGCTCCGCGCGGCTCAAAAAATGGCCGAGGATATCCGGGCCCTTAAAGCCAACGTCGAGGCCTTGCGTGCCGCCCAGAGCCAGACCGCGAAGGAGACCACCGCGCTCGAAGGCCTGAAGCCGCGTCTCGAAGCGGTGAACACAGAAACCGGCGCTTCGATCGCCGAACTTGCCGGTAAGGTCGACCACCTGCAGCGCGACCCCGCCGCGAAGCTCTCCCAAGTTCTCGAGCGGCTCGATCGCATTGAGCGGCAGTTCGCGGCGCCGCTCGCTACCGCATCAATCGGCGCCGCCCCAGGTAAGGCGGCCGCCGGAAAACAAGCGCAACTCGCCATCGCGCCGGCAAAGCCGCCGCTTGAAAACGCAAAGGGCCATCCGCAATTGATCACGAACTGGGTTGTCCGTGATGTTTACGACGGGATCGCTCTCGTCGAAAGCCCGCGCGGCTCGATCGAAGTCGCGCCGGGAGAGATCATTCCCGGCGCAGGCATCGTGAAATCGATCGAAAGGCGCGGCGCCGGCTGGATCGTGATCACGAGCCGTGGTCTTGTCGATTCCGCCCGCGACAGTTACCAGCCCTGACACAAGCTGGCGGCCAGCCCGGGCTTGGCAAGCCCGTTGGATGCTATGAATTTTGCAAGTTGGTACCGCCACCCCGGCTCGAACGGGGGACCTCTAGATCCACAATCTAGCGCTCTAACCAACTGAGCTATGGCGGCGTGCTGGAATGCGCCGGACGGTAAAAGGATCAATCCGCGATTGCAAGGCCGCAAACGACGTCCCGCAGGAGCAGAAAACTAAGGCGCGATGTTGCCGTATCTCAACGATCGAGCTTAAGAATAAATTGATCTCATCGCCTGGAAAAGGGTGTGGCCGGGGGCCTCCGGCGGTCGCACCGCTAGGATTTCGTAAAGGTGACCCATGCCGGCGGAGAAAGTTCAAGGTTGCATGACCGGGTTTTGCTGCGCGCCGGGGCTGACCCGGCAAGACATCGCGGACGCTTTGGCCGTCCTGCCGTCCGGGCTCGCTTCCCATATGCCAATTGTGGCGATGCGTGACAAGCATGCGGCGCCCCCGGACAGGTTGATTCTCGCCAGCGAAAGCCTGCTGCATTTGTGCGGCGCGAAGAATCTCGCCGGCCTTTTCCGCTTTCTTTCCGGTGGCGAGGGGGGCTGTTCGCAACGGCTCGTCGATGTTGCCGTGAACCTCTGTCTCGATGCCGCGCCCGCCATCGAAACGCTGCATTTCCGCATCGGCGGGGCTACGAGAACCATCACCTTCCTTTGCCGCCGCACGGGTGCTGGAGGAGCGCCGCCACTATTCGCCGGTGCAGTCCTTGATGTTTTTGACTGGCAGGAGGAGGCAACCCCCCTTGAGGCGCGCGCCGAGCCGCCGGCCGGCCGGCGAGCCGTGGGCCACGCGAACGAACTCATTGAACCGGGTCCGCCAAAGGCTGCGCTCCGCCCGTCGCGCCCGGGCGCCGGAAGCAGCCTCGAAAGCCTCGAAAAGGAGCTGCGCCGTCAAAAAAGCCAGTTTCGCGAGCTAAGCGCCATTTTGGATACCGCGATGGACGGCATCGCCGTGCTCGATTCGCAAGGGCGAATCCTGAGCCTGAACCGCTCCGGCGAGGCGCTTTTCGGCTATGATCAAAGCGAGGTAGCGGGTGAGCTTTTCACCAGCTTGATCGCGCCGGAAAGCCGGGCGCTGGCGAATGCCTATTTCGAAGGGCTGAAATCGCACGGCGCCGCCAGTCTGCTCAATCGGGGGCGCGAGGTCATCGGCCTCGCCCGGCAAGGCGGGACTATTCCTGTTTTCATGACGCTGGGCCGCATCGGGGCATCGCCCGGCGTCGACAAGAAACGGGCGGCGCGCTTTTGCGCCCTCCTACGCGACCTCACGCACTGGAAAAAGGTCGAGCGGGAGCTTGAGGAAGCCCGCAAGGACGCCGAGCGGGCAAGCGCGTTGAAATCGGACTTTCTCGCCAGGATCAGCCACGAGATCCGCACGCCGCTCAATGCGATTCTTGGCTTCGCCGAAGTCATGATGGACGAGCGTTTCGGCGCGATTGGCAATCAACGCTACAAGGATTATCTGGGCGACATACATGCCTCGGGCACGCTGGTCATGAGTCTCGTCAACGATCTTCTTGATCTTGCCAAGATCGAGGCGGGCAAGATGGATTTCGCGTTTGCATCGATCGACGCCAATCGCATTGTCTCGGAGTGCGCCTCGATCATGCAGCCGCAGGCAAGTCGCGAGCGGGTCGCCCTGAGGCTCTCATTGTCGCCGGCGCTTCCCAACATTCTCGCCGACGAGCGTTCGCTTCGCCAGATCGTCTTGAACCTTTTGTCGAACGCGGTGAAGTTCAACCGGCAAGGCGGTCAAGTCATTGTCGCCACTGCGCTCGCCGATGCTGGAAGTGCCGTTATTCGCATTCGCGATACCGGGGTTGGCATGTCCGAGGCCGGCATCGGCTTGGCTTTCGAGCCGTTCCGGCGGCTTGCCACCGCGAGGCCGTCGCGCGGCACCGGGCTGGGCCTGCCGCTGACCAAGGCCTTGGCCGAGGCCAATCACGCCTCCCTTACCATCAAGAGCAAGGAACACGAGGGCACTTTGGTCGAGGTCGTCTTCCCGCCGGCGCGCATCCTAGCCGAATGATCC
>DASYNQ010000263.1:0-6586 GCA_036008425.1 Methylocella sp.
AGGCGTCGCGATCAGAACGTCGGCGCCCCGCATGATCTTGGTTTCCTGATCGCCGAAGGAAACGCCGCCGATCAAAAGCGCGACATTGAGCTTATGGTTGACGCCGTACCGGACGAAACTTTCCTCGACCTGCGCGGCGAGTTCGCGGGTCGGTTCGAGGATCAGCGTGCGTGGCATTCGGGCCCGGGCGCGGCCCTTTTCCAGCCGCGACAACATCGGAAGGGTAAAGGCTGCGGTCTTGCCGGTGCCTGTCTGGGCAATGCCAAGCACGTCGCGTCCGGCGAGCACATGCGGAATCGCTTCCGCTTGAATGGGAGTCGGGGTGAGGTACCCAGAGGCCTCGACGGCTTGGAGAACCTTCTCGCTGAGACCGAGTTTGCTAAATGTCATTCTGTTCCCAAAAACGGGCCGTGAACGAACCGGGTTTGCATGGGACCGGTCCTATCTGGATCGCCGTGCTGTGGCGGGCGAGCTTTCGCCTTGCAACTGAAATACCCGTCCAAGCGCACGGGGCTTTTGGCGCGAATGAACATCGCAGCACGAACCTTGGATGCCCGACCGGTTCTTAACGAGGATAGCTGAAGGCGCGGCCGACGATTCAGGCGACGGCTTACTGCACTATCGCTTATCTCGTCGCGACGCAATGAACTTCCAAGCTTCACACGCGCGGGCGCCAGCGAAAACAACGATTCCGCGTGCGCTGAATTGCCGCGCCTCGTGCCCGATTAGAATTCGATGCTCGCTTGACCTTGTTCATCGTTGCGAATTGGTGGCGAGCTTGCGGTTTTGCCCCGCCGGCGGCGCCAGCAGCTTCATGGCACCGAAGATTGTTCCGAGCGTCGCGAGATAGACCACAAGCTGCAGCTCGGTGGGTTTGCCGGTATAACCCAGAAGCGTGTGGAGGACGCGGCCCGCGATGCTGTTATCGGCCAGCAACCAGGATGTGTTCCAAACGACATCGCCCAATCCGGTTGCAATATCGGCTTGTTCAAGAAAAGCAACGCTTTGCGCCGCCATGCCCGCCGCCATGAAGCCAATCAGAACGCTGGTCACCCTAAAGAGATGACGCGGGGGGATGACCGCAAGGCCTGTATAGGTGAGGGTGCTGATCCCGGCGCCGAGCAAAAGCCCGAGCAGACCGCCTAGCACGAGGCTAAGCCCCGATTCGCCGCTCGAAATAACCACACCATAGAGAAACAGAACGACTTCCGAGCCTTCGCGGAGCACCGCCACGGCGACGACGACGGCGAGCGCCGTCAGGGATCGTGAACCGCTAAGGACGTCGCGCCCAAGCCGGCGCATATCCTCGCCGATCTGGCGCCCGTGCCGCGCCATCCAGATATTGTGCCAGCCGAGCATGATGACCGCGAGGCCGAGAATGGCGGCGTTGAAGACTTCCTGGCCGATGCCCGCGAGCGCATTGGTCAGGGCGCCCGCGAAAGCCGCGACCAACGCCGCGCCCAGAAGCCCGGCGAATATGCCCGCCGCGACATAGCGCCCGCGCGAGGGCAAGGTCCGGGTCGCGGCCAGCACAATGCCGACGATCAAGCCAGCTTCGATGACCTCGCGCAGGACGATGATAAGGGCGCCGGCCATGCGAATACCTCCAATGTCTCCGGGCTTGGCAAGGCATCGAAGCTTGGCCGATGCTTGCTTCAAGGCACCGGCGGCAGTGCCGCGATGCCGTGACCGATAGTTGAGCGCAACTGTTCAAGGCATTATACCATGATCGTTCACATATCAACGAAATTACTTTTGATTGGAATCATTAAAAACTATAATCGCGGCAGCTTCATTTTGGCCGTTATTTCCTTTGCGCCGGCTTCGGCAAATATCGTATCGGGCGGGCCGCCGATACGCGGAAGAGTCCTTTGGGCTTTCGGAGAAGAACGCCAAGCGTGGCAACAATAACTGCGCCAGACCGCGGACCTGTCGCAACAGGCTCAAGGTTCGATCGCGCGAATAGAGCCCGATTTCGACGCCGTCGGAGGAAGCCGCTTTAGCTTCCCGATCACAGGAACCATTTGATCGACAAGGAATCGCGCAATATCCCTGTCGATGGCGAGGGTGAAAAGCGGCCTCCGGCCGGTCGACTCAGCAATGGGCCGTCTTGTTGCCCGCAAGGAATGGTTGCGGTCGTTAGGCACCATCCCCATTTAGTGCGAGAAACCCTTAGCTTGGGACCCTAGGATCATGATCGACCGGCGCTTCCCACCCGACGAAGAGCATCGTTCCGAGCCAGAGATTATCCCCCCAGGCCGCGCCGATGGCGGCGAGCCGGAAAGCACGTTCTGGGTGCGGGACATCGAGCGCGGCAGCCACCGCGTCTATGTTAGCAAGATCGGACGGTTTGGCCTTCTGCCCTTCTTCTTGCTAGGTGGTATTATTTTGACCGCGCTGCTCATTTTTGTGTTGGGGGCGTTTTTAATTTTAATTCCCGTGGCAGGCGTTGTCCTCGTCGCCGCTATCGTCGCCGGGTTGCTGCGCGGATATCAGCGGTGGCCGCGCTGATCTCTTCGCCTATGTTCAAGCCGGTTCGAGCCGCTTGATCGCGCTGATCGGCTGCGAGGTCTTGGCCAGAGTTCTGTCGCGCGCGATGCGCAAAGGCTCGCTTGCAACCAGCATATGATGGGCGTTGGCGTGCAGCAGCGTGGTTTCGTCGCGCATGATGCCGACGTGCCCGCGCCAAAAGACGAAGTCGCCGCGCCGCAAGCCCGCAAGGTCGGTGTCGACGGCGATTGGCAATCCCAGCGCTTGTTCCTGCAAATCGGTGTCGCGCGGCGCGTCAATCCCGGCCGCGCCGAGCGAAATCTGCACCAGGCCAGAGCAATCAATGCCGAGGCTCGTTTTGCCGCCCCAGAGATAGGGCGCATGCAAAAGCCGCTCGGCCACGGCAACGAACTCTTTTTGGTTCTCGCCGCTCGGCAATAGATGAGCCGAGAAGACGAAAGCGGCATCGTCGATTTGGGCGAACCCGCCTTTTGTCGCGCGGACGCGAACAGATGCGCCCAGAGGTAAAGCGTCGCGCGCGGAATATTTCAGGTCCGGCCCCGGATAGACGAAGCTCCGGTTGACTGTTACGCGGTGGGTCGGCTTTATCTGTCCCTCCGCGAGCGCGGCCATGGACATATAGCCGACGTAACTGTCGCGCGCGAGTTGGACCCAGCCCCAGCCCTCGTGATCCTCGTAAAGCATCACGTCTTCGCCAAACAACGCCTGGGTGTCGAGGGGCGCATCGGGCGCGGGCGCATGGCGCAGGTCGGCGGTGCCGGCGCAGACATGCATCGCGCGGCCCTCGACATAAGCATCGGCCGCGATTTTGCCACGCAACTGCGCCGCCGCGAGGTCGGGCCGGCCGGGAGTGAGGCGGGGGTCGGAACAGGTCATTTCAGTGCTCGGAGTTAAGGCACCTGAACGAGAGCGTAAACAATTAACTCTTTATATGTCAGAATTCTTCGTGTTATGTTCACATTTTGTTCTCAAGGGCATTATGGGCGACACCACAACTATCGAATGGAGGGATGCGACGTGGAACCCGGTGACTGGCTGCACCAGGGAGGGCTTCGTCCAAAATCAAATGGGCGTGAGCTCGACGGGCGCGAGTGGAGTGATTTTCCCAAGCCAGTGCTGCCCTACCCGATCGCCGCCGAATGACGAAAAAACCGAAGGACAACCCTGTTGGCCCATGGGCGAAAGAAAAGCTCGAAGCGCTCGGCCAATATCTTAGGAGCGATATCGCCATCAGCTACACGCCGGCGCGGCTTCGTCCAGCTTCCGGCCTGATACGTGAAATTTGCGTAGGAACGTCGCACTTCGTTCGGCGGACGCCCGATCGGGCGCGGTAGATTACCGATCCTCAGCAAATACGCCAATTGGCCAAGGGCGCCGGAATCTTTGACATGCGGTCTCCCAAGAATCCCGCAAGAACAAGCCCACATCGGTCATCGGAATAACCGCACCCCTTGGAAGTGGTTTTTGCAAGGATTATTTGCAAGGATTAGAGGAGAAGCGGATTTAAGTTAAAATCCGATCGCGGCGCGGGAGACGAAGATGGCTGACGAACACCTGACCGGCAACGCCGGAGCTAGACCCCGATCCAGATCCGGCGACATAGCGGCGGCGCCCATGGATCCGCGAAACGCGATCATCGACGCGCTCTTGGAGCTCGCCGGTGAGCGCAACTGGGAAGACATCACGATCTCGGATGTCGCGGCCCGCGCGAATGTCTCGCTTTCCACCTTTCGCGATATGTTTCCGTCGAAGGGCGCGGTGCTCGCGGGTTTTTCCCGCCGGATCGATCACATCGTTCTCGACGCGGCCGGCGACGGCTTGACCGGGGAACCGGTCAAGGAGCGTTTGTTCGACGTTCTGATGCGCCGCCTCGATGCATTGACACCTTACAAGCTCGGCCTCGAAGCCATCTCCGACTGGACGCGGCGCGATCCGCTGGCGGCCGCCGCGATCAATCGTGTGGTCGTCAATTCGATGCGCTTCATGCTGGAGGCGGCTGGAATTGAATCCGAGGGCCCGGTCGGCGCTTTCAAACTGCAAGGCCTCGCGGTTGCCTGGATGCGGGTTTTGCGGGTCTGGTTTCGCGACGACGATCCGGGGCTTGCCTCAACCATGGCAGCGCTCGACCGCGAATTGACCAGGGGCGGCGGTTTTGTCGCACGGGCGGAGGATTTGAACCGGCTTGTCTCGCCTTTGTTTTCGCTGGCGCGTTCCGTGTTCGAGCGCAGGCGTAGTCGCGCGCCGTCCCGTCGCGGCGGCCACGGCGAGAGCAAGGACGAGCCGGCAGCCTCTTGAGGTGCAAGTACTTTTAAGGCGACGGCGCATCGTGCCGCGACCATTCCCGCGGCGCCAGTTCGATACCTCTTGGCGCCGCGGGGCGGCCATTCCGCAGCCGTCCAAACTTGCCAGGCTTGAGCCTCTCGGTAACCCAAAATCTGAACGAGGGCGCCGCGAGCGCCAGTCCCACCAAATCGGAAACAAAACCGGGCAGGATCAACAACACCGCTCCGAGCCCGGCCAGAGTGCCGTCAAGGACTGCTTCCCTCGACAAACCATTCTGTTCGCTTGTTCTCCTCGCCACCGCCTGCCGCAACCGCAAAACAGCCGATAGCCCGAGGCGGCGCAACGTGCTAAGACCGGCGAGGCTCGTCAAAATGCAAGCGAGAATGGCACCGGCAAAGCCGATCAAGTGAACGACAGCCGCGAAGGCCGCGAGTTCCGCCCCGAGCCAGAGCGCGAGATAGGTTGCGAACAGAACCGACAGGCGGGCGAGAGGTTGACGCATAATGGTGCCGCTCGATCGAAGGCGAAGCATAAAGGCCCCATGAAGGCCCATGAAGACTGGACTTTGGCTTTTCTCTCCCCAAATAGATAACATGATAGAAGCACAATCAAGGCCCAACGGGGTCAGGCTCGGAAATCAAGCAGCACGATGGAAAACTCCTTCGATATGACGACGATTGTTTTCGCGGTTCTCGCCGCTTTCGTGGTGTGGAAGCTGCGCTCCGTCCTCGGCACCCGCAATGGCGCCGAAAAACCGCCCAGCAATCCATTCGCGAGCCGAGCGCCCGGGGGTTCTGGGGCGCGCCGCGATGATGCGGACAGGGGCGACCCTGGTAATCGAGTGATCCCCCTGCCTGGAGCGGCCGAGCCTCCGGTTGCGATTGCGCCGGCTAAGGACGACAGATGGAAACCAAATGCCGAGCCCGGCTCGAAGGCCTGGGTGGGGCTCGACGCCATCGCCGCCGCCGATCCGGCCTTTGCCATCAAGCCCTTTGTCGAAGGCGCCAAATCCGCGTATGAGATGATTGTCACCGCTTTCGCCGAAGGGAACCGCGAGGTTTTGCGAAACCTTTTGTCCCCCGAGGTTTTCGAGAGCTTTGCCGCCGCTCTCGCCGAGCGCGAAAGGCGCGGCGAGAAGGTTACGACGACCTTCGTTTCGATCGACAAGGTCGTGGTCGACGATGCTGGGCTGAATGGCCGGACCGCCGAAATCAAAATCCATTTCACCGCCCAGATGATCACCGCGACACGCGACCAGGCCGCGACGGTGATCGATGGAAGCCCGGACAAAGTCGTGCAAATCGACGACATTTGGACGTTCGCCCGCGATACCCGTTCCCGCGATCCGAACTGGAAACTCGCCGCGACCGAAACCGCGCATTGATTGGCTGCGGAGTGGCATTGGCGGCATGGCCGCTCCGCGGCTATGCGGGCGTCCGTCTCATCCCCGATGAGCCGGGCGAGGTTTATGCCGACCGGGTCTATGATGCGCTTTCGGTCGAAGAGGCGGTTAAAGCCAAGGGTGGAACCGCAAGGCTTTTGCGCGCAAGGGCCATCGCTGGCTGTCGGCCGAAAAGCTCGAAGCGCGCAACCGTCCGCCGCGGCCCATTCTCGGTCGCAGGGCTCTCGACAAATTCCTTCTTTATCGCTTCGCGAAGGAATTTGTCTCGAAACGCCCCGCTCCCTCGCCAGGATTGAAAAGATCTTCGGAACCTGGAAGCGCAGCTACCGCTTCCGATGCATGCGATGGATCGGCCTTTCCAAGGCAAGACTGCAAGTCCATCTCGCGGTC
>DASYNQ010000264.1:0-7198 GCA_036008425.1 Methylocella sp.
GCAAACGCGCAAGCGCCAATCCGTGGGGTGCCACCGGGCTTGAGTGGCAAACTGCATCGCCGCCGCTCACTGAAAACTTCGTTTCTACGCCAACGGTAACGGAGCCACCTTATAATTATCCGCCACCCGAGGTCGTGCAGCACCATGTCTGAAGCTTCCCTGACGCATGAGTTCCAATATTCAAGCGCACGCCATCAAGCGGAGACGGCGATCTCCGGGATGTGGCTGTTTCTGGCGACCGAGGTGCTATTCTTCGGCGCGCTTTTCCTGACCTGGATCTATTCCCGCCACTGGAACCAGGCTGGGTTCGATGCCGGCGCCCAGCAGACCGATCTCGCAATCGGCACGATCAACACCGTGATTCTG
Organism: Methylocella sp.; assembly: GCA_036008425.1. Taxonomy (GTDB): domain Bacteria; phylum Pseudomonadota; class Alphaproteobacteria; order Rhizobiales; family Beijerinckiaceae; genus Methylocapsa. Next base: position 367 of record DASYNQ010000264.1, read on the forward strand.
GTGGTCAGCAGCTTCGTATATAGCGCGGGTGTCGCCTTCATCGAAGCCGGGAATAGCCGCAGGCTCATCCAGTGCTGCGCCGCAGCCTGGGCACTCGGCGTCACTTTCCTCATTCTCAAGTTCGGCATCGAATGGCGCGACGATTTCAACAAGCATCTGTTCCCGGGACCGGGCTTTGCCATCAACGGTCCGCTTGGCGGCGGGGCGCGGATCTTCTTCGTCTTCTATTTCTTCGGCACGGCATTGCACGGTCTGCACATGGTCGGCGGGTTGGCTCTGGTCGGCTGGATCATCGGGCGCGCGCGTCGCGGAGAATTCTCGTCCGCCTTCCATACGCCGGTTACCGTGGTAGGCCTCTACTGGAGCTTTGTCGATATGGTGTGGATCGTGCTCTATCCGCTGATCTACCTCGTGGGGCGCGGCCCATGACGCCGCGCTTCCGCCGTCTATGGCTGGCGTTGGTGCTGCTTCTGGTTCTGCTGGCGATAGAGTTCGGCGTGAGCTTTCTGCCGCTAGCTCGGGCGGCCCGACCGCTCGTTCTGATCCCCGCCGTGCTGATGGTTGGGGTGGTCGGGACGGACTTCATGGAGGTCGGGCGAGGCCCCGAAATTATTCGTCTTTTCGCCATCGCCGCTCTACTCTGGCTGAGCATCCTGCTCGGCTTGGGCAGCTTGGACCCGTTGACGCGTATTGAGTATTTGGTACAAGCCGCCTATCCAAGATAACTCGGAACATCCATTGTGTATGCTGCGCTCGCGCGCTATCGCTCGATGGATTAGCCGAGTTGGTGGCGCGCGACGGGATTGAGTCTGGCGGCCGGTGATATTAGCCCGACGTTCAAATGTGCCGAACCACCTCTGTGATGGCGTTAGTCGAGAGGGGACAATATCGTTGCGGTGAGGGAGCGGATCTTCATCAATCCTCCGGCAACGCGACGATGCCGCGCCGGCGCTGCAAATCCCCCCTCCGCTCCCGCTTGGACCAAACCCGATTCAGATATTCCCTTACCGGCGCTTAGAGTCCATTTTCGCTCGATGCGGAAAAGCTCAACTTGCTGAAGACGGCACCTTGGCGGCGGCCTCACTGAGACGCTTGCGGTAAAGCGCGGCGAAATCGATCGGATCGATGTAAAGCGGCGGAAAGCCACCCGCGCGCACGGCGTCGGCGATAATTTGGCGCGCGAAAGGAAACAAAAGGCGGGGGCATTCAATCATGACAACCGGATGCATGTCGTTTGGGGCAATATTGCGCAGCCGGAACAGACCCGCATAGTCGAGCTCGAACTTGAACAGAAGACCAGCGCCCTCGCCCGCCGACCCTTCGAGGAGAATATTCACCTCGAAGTCGGCTTCCGCGACTTGCCGCGCATTGACATTGACCTGGATCGCAATATTCGGCGCTTTCTCCTGAGGCCCCAGGGAGCGCGGTGCATTCGGGTTCTCGAAGGAAAAATCCTTGGTGTATTGCACCATCGCGTTGATCGAAGGCGCGATGTCAGTCTGCGCGGCGTCGCCGTTGCCTTGTCCGTCAGCCATCGTGAAAATATCTCCCGCGGCTGCGGGTAGCACGGATGCAGGTTGCCGACAAGCTGACCCCAGGATGGAACATCGTCCCTGCTAATTTCATGCTTAAATCCGTCGCAAAATCCAATAAGATTGGGCATGGAAACCCGCCGGAGCTGCCTCGCGCCATGCCCAGGGACGCGCCTCGCCTCTATTTGATCACGCCGCCTATCTCCGATTGGACCCATTACCCGCCGCTGCTCGAGGTGGCGATGGCGACGTGCGACGTGGCTTGTGTGCTTTTGCGAACCGCCGCGGACGAAGAAGGCGAGAAAGAGAAGATCATGCGCGCGCTCGCCCCTTTGGTGCAAAAGCACGGCGTTGCTTGCCTTCTCGCGGACGATCCGCAATGGGCGGTCCGCGCCAACGCCGATGGCGTCCATATCGATGGAAGCGGGGAAAGGCTCGAAGGGGCTTTGCGCGCGATAAAACCCGGTCACATCGTCGGCGCCGGAGGATTGCCGACGCGGGACGCGGCGATGGCTGCCGGCGAGGCGGGCGCCGACTACTTGATGTTCGGCGGGTGCGCGGAGACGCACGCACAAATCGTCGAGCGCGTCGCCTGGTGGGCGGAAATTTTCAACGTCCCTTGCGTTGGCTACGCGCATGATCTCGCCTCGATCGGCGATCTTGCGCGCGCGGGAGCCGATTTCATCGCGCTTGGCGACGCGGTCTTCGCCGATCCGCGCGGCGCCGCGGCGGCCTTGCGCGACGCCGCCCGCCTTATCGCGCCAACGCCGGAAGTGGCAGAATGACCGATGAATCCGGCAACCGCGTTTTGCGACTTTGCGCCGGCTTGGCGGCGTCATGCGCGGTTTTGCAAGGCGGCGCATTTTTCGCGCTTGCGCAAGCCGACCCGACCGCGCAGCAGCCGGCCGGAACCCTTTCCGCAACGCCGTCCAACGCGCCGCCGGTGACGGACCCCTTGCCGGTTCCAGCGCGGCTCGGCGGCGCGCCGGATACCGCATTCGCGGCTTATCAGCGTGGCTATTATGTGACCGCGATGCGCGAGGCGATGAAGCGGATCGAGGGCGATTCCGGCGACGGACCGGCAATGACCCTCATCGGCGAGCTTTATTCGCAAGGGCTGGGTGTCCGGCGCGACGCCACGGAAGCAGCCCGCTGGTACAAGCTCGCGGCCGAGCGCTCCGACCGGCAGGCCACTTTCGCCCTCGGGATCGCCAAACTGAAGGGCGAGGGCGTGCCACGGGATCGCGCCGGCGCGGCCGAGCTTTTCGAACAGGCGGCGGCGCAAAACCATCCCGGCGCGCTCTATAACCTTGGCGTTCTGGCCATCGAGAACGATGGCGTCACCTCGGATTTCCCGAGGGCCGCGCGGCTCTTCAGGCAATCCGCCGAACTTGGCTATTCCGACGCCGCCTATGCTTTGGGCCTATTGTACAGGAATGGCACCGGCGTCGAAAAAAGCAACGAGCAAGCCGCGCAGTGGATTGGCCGCGCGGCGAGGGACGATAACGTTCCGGCGCAAGTCGAATACGCGATCATGCTTTTCAACGGCATCGGCGTCGAGAAGGATGAGACGGCGGCGGCGAAGCTCTTTCTCAAGGCGGCGGGGCGCAACAATCCCGTCGCGCAAAACCGCGCCGCGCGTCTTCTGGCGGCGGGGCGCGGATTGCCAAAGGATATGGTCGAAGCGATGAAATGGCATCTTCTCGCAAGCGCCGCCGGCGTTAAGGATGCCTGGCTCGACGGCGAATTGGCCAAGCTCTCGGCACAAGAGAAGTCCGCCGTCGAGGCGAGCGTGCACCAATATATGGGGAATTGAGAACGGGACGCTCCGCCGCCGGCACAATCAGGATCGAGCAGGAAAGGTGTCAATCACAAATGGGACTATCAACCGGCAGGAGCGCGTCGAGGCTTGGCGTTCGTCTTGCCCATTCCGGCTGAGCGAAGACGTGAAGCGAAGGCGCTCGCTTCCATACTCGGGGTAATGCAGTAAGAAAAGGAAATTGAGATCGGCGTAGTCAAGCCGCGTTTAAGCAAGTAAAAAATTGACGGCCGGCGGCGCGGTCCCCGGTGGCGAGAGAGAGTGACGTGAAACTTCGGGTCGGTTACGAACTACAATACGAGTTCCCGCAGCCCACTCCGCTGATCGCGATGCTCAACGTCCATTTCTCGCGCGTTGCGGATCTCGCGGCGCCGGATCACATCGTCATCAGCCCCTCGGTTCCGATCTCCTGCTACCGCGATGGTTTTGGCAATTGGTGCAGCCGGATAGTTGCGCCCGCGGGGCATGTGCGCTTGTCGACCGACGCTGTCGTGACCGATTCCGGTCTGCCCGATCCGGTGGCGGCGGACGCCGGCCAGATCGCGGTGGAGAAGCTCCCGGAAGAGGCCCTCCTCTTCCTTCTCGCGAGTCGTTTCTGCGACAGTGATCGATTGTTGGATTTGGCCTGGACTCTGTTCAAAGATTCGACCCCGGGCTGGGCGCGCGTCCAGGCAATCTGCGATTTCGTAAATCAGCGCATCAGTTTCGGCTACGAGCACGCCCGGGTGACAAGGACGGCGTCGGAAGCCTATCAGGAAGGCTGCGGGGTCTGCCGCGACTATACACATTTGGCGGTCGCGTTCTGCCGGGCCTTGAACATTCCGGCCCGCTACTGCACCGGATATCTGGGCGACGTCGGTACCCCGCCACCTTTTCCGCCCGGCGATTTCGCGGCGTGGTTCGAGGTCTACCTCGGCGGGCAATGGCATACGTTCGATGCACGCAACAACGTCCCTAGGATCGGCAGGGTTTTGCTGGCGCGGGGACGCGATGCGGCGGATGTCGCGATCACAACAACGTTCGGCCCCAATACCCTCGCGAGCTTTCGGGTCTGGACCGACGAAATTTTGGATAAGCAAGGATAGCGGTCCTTCGGGTTTTGGCGGGATAGCGCCAACCACAGGAGGCAAGGAAAGTGCAGGCGCGCCGACAAAAGCGGTAGCGCCGAGTTTTCGGCGATTAGGTGTCACGAACAAGCTCCGAGAAGGACGCCACTGTAGACAAGGCATAGAGCAAAGCGAATTCTATCTATATGTGGACCAGCCATTGAAAGAAGCCACATGACTATCGACGAACAGGGGTTTTTGTCGCCCGAAATCGCGGCATGGATTGGTAAGCATCGCGCCGAAAACCGAGCGTGGTTCAGTCTTGCCATGGATCTTAACTCGGTAGCGCAACAGGAGTTGTTGCTGCTGGAAGTTCCATTGGAAGACAGTAAAGCGGTCTTGGCCACGCTTTTATTTGTACGCGGCCTATCTAGCTTTCAAGCCGCGATCCTGCTTGCCGAACGCGGCATGACTCAAGACGCGCGTACGATTGCCCGAAGCTGTTTCGAAAGCGTTTTCTGCTTTGGCGCCTTGCGCAAGGATCGGGACTTCTTAGGGAAGTTCGAGAAACACGATGTGCATAGCAAAAAGAAGCTTGCAAATGCATTGCTCTCGGGAGGTTTGAAGCTCGAAGCCGAGGTCACCGAAAAGCTCAGCCAGTTCCGCGACGATTTGGAGCGGTCGGGCGTGAAGGCGGAATCACTCAACGTGTGGCAGGCCGCCAAGTCGGCGGGGCTGGGCGGTGTCTATGACGTGTACTACCGAGGCCTCTCCAACGATGCCGCGCACCCTTCTCTCACCGCGTTAAATAGCTATTTAGACGTCGATAAGAACAAAGAGATAAAAGGGTTTCGGGGGGGACCGGATGTAACGGACGTCGAAGAAACGCTCATCGCGTCATGCACCGCTTGCGGGTATCTTGTCGCCTGGATGGCGGAAAGCGTCGAACATCCAGAAATTAAGGAAAGATTGGACCGCTGTTCTGAGGAATATAAGCGGCTAATCGAAGTGGCGAAGGCCGGTGCCTTGACCTGATGGCACACGCCGTCCGTCGAGAACCCTGTATCGCCACAAATCACATGACGCGGGATCGACTCCGTCGCTCCCGTGCAAATGACATGGGATATCGCGCCGGATTTGGGGTTCAAATCGAGACCATTGCAGCCTCGTTTTACACAGTTCCTTCTTTCTTGAGCCGCCTCAGCCACAGCCGGGCCTGCGCGCGCACGCATTTGGGCGCGGTGCCGCCAAAACTGGTCCGGCTGCATACCGAGTTTTCGACGCCGAGCACCGCGAAAACCTCCTGGCTGATTCGCGGCTCGACCGCCTGCATTTCGGCGAGCGACAGCTGTTCAAGGTCTTTTTTCTGTTCAGCGGCGATGGCAACGATGCGCCCGGTGATGTGGTGCGCCTCGCGAAACGGAAGTTTCAGGGTCCGCACCAGCCAATCTGCAAGATCGGTAGCGGTGGCATAGCCAGAACTCGCGGCGGCTTTCATGCGCTTTGGATGGGGGGTGAGATCGCCAACCATTCCTGTCAAGGCGGCTAGACAGAGCGAAAGCGAGTGCAGGGCGTCAAAAGTCCCTTCCTTGTCTTCCTGCAAATCCTTCGAATAGGCGAGCGGCAGGCCCTTCATCACGATAAGGAGGGCGTTGAGCGCGCCGACGATACGGCCGGCCTTGGCCCTTACGAGCTCCGCCGCGTCGGGGTTGCGCTTTTGCGGCATGATCGACGAGCCGGTCGAAAATTTGTCCGACAAAGATACGAAGCCGAATTGCGGTGTTGCCCAAAGCACGATCTCCTCGGCGAAGCGGGAAAGATGAATGGCGCAAATCACGGTGGTGCTCAAGGTTTCGAGCACGAAATCGCGATCGGCCACGCTGTCGAGCGAATTCGCCGTGGGCCGGTCGAAACCGAGCGCCTTCGCGGTCATCTCCCGGTCGATCGGGAACGAGGTTCCAGCCAGCGCGGCGGCGCCTAGCGGCGATTCGTTGAGGCGGGTTCTGGCGTCGCGCAATCTCGAGCGGTCCCGCGCAAACATCTCCACATAGGCCAAAAGGTGATGCCCGAAGGTGACAGGCTGCGCCGGTTGCATATGGGTGAACCCCGGCATCACGCTGGCCGCATGGGCGAGCGCCTTTCCGGCAAGTGCAAGTTGCAGGCCATGCAATTGTTGGTCGAGCGCGTCGATGGTGCCGCGAATCCAGAGGCGGAAATCGAGCGCGACCTGATCGTTGCGCGAGCGCGCCGTATGAAGCCGCCCCGCCGTGGGTCCGATTAACTCCGTAAGCCGCGCCTCGATGTTCATATGAATATCTTCGAGCGCGCGCGAAAAATTGAACGATCCAGCCTCGATTTCGCGGGTGATTTCGTCTAAGCCATTGCTGATCGCTTGCGCGTCCGCGCGTTCCAATATCCCGGTTTGCGCCAGCATG
>DASYNQ010000265.1:0-4223 GCA_036008425.1 Methylocella sp.
GTGGCAAGTTCGAGACGATTGGAGCGCCGGCGAATCCGCGCGACGCGGCCGGCGGGGGATCCGGTAGGGAAGTTCGTTTGGATGTTCACGTTGCGGTCACCGGCGCCAGAGCTCGTCGCTTCTCGCCGCTCGTCGGCACCAAGTTTGCAGGAGAAATTGCATGTTTACGGTTCGCGACGCGGCGTTTGCCGCCGCCATGAGCTTTGCCGCGCTGGGCGGCGCCGCGCTTTCCTCCGCCTTCGCGGAAATGACGATGGAAGTCGGCGGCGCGCCAATGTATCCGTCGAAGAACATCATCGAAAACGCGGTCAATTCGAAGGATCACACGACGCTACTCGCGGCAGTCAAGGCGGCGGATCTCGTCGATACCTTGCAAGGCGAAGGACCTTTTACGGTTTTCGCGCCGCTGAACAAGGCTTTCGACAAGCTGCCCAAGGGCACGGTCGAAACGCTTTTGAAGCCCGAAAATAAGGCGATATTGACCGCCGTTCTCACCTATCACGTCATTCCCGGCAAGATTTCCGCGGCCGATTTCGTCGCAGCAGTCAAGAAGGGCGGCGGTGAGGCCACGTACAAAACCGTCGAGGGCGAAGAGCTGACCGTGCGGCACGATGGCCGCAGACTCGAAATCATCGACGCGAAAGGCGGCAAGTCGTTCGTGACGATTGCCGATGTCAACCAGAAGAATGGCGTCATTCACGTCGTCGATACGGTGCTTATGCCGAAGAGCTGATGGATCACGCGGAACAGGCCGGCCCATTCCACGGTCCAGCAAGCGCCTCAAGAGGTTTCGACATGCCGACCGCGTTGCACCCCAGACGCAGCTGACCTTCTGGTTCGAGGGGGAGGTGCTCCCGCGCAAATACGGTTTCCCGATGAAGCTGCGAATCTTGACCAAGCTCGGTTTTAAGAATCCGAAACACATCGGCGAGATCGGAAATGAATTCAATGGTGGCTGTTGGGAAACCCATGGCTATAATTGGTTAAGCGGGCTCTGAACCGGCGGTTGGCGCGTGTGCATTAAAACGCAATCGATTGATAAAGAAGGCACCCAGACATCGTTGTCGCCGCCGGATGCGTGCTGCCTTTGGCCGCGATGTGGTAATCTCCCGGCAGCAGCGTCAAATCGCCCATGATTAGATCGCCTTCGAGGACGAGACACTCCTCATGGCCTTCGTCGTGAAAGTGCGAGGCATAGTTGGAACCGGGCAAAGCTCGAACCAGTATCGAGCGCCGTTTCGCGACGGGGTCCTCGAACAGAACCGTAAAGCTCACGCCTGGCCCCATCTCGGTCCAAACGCCGGTTCCGGCGCGCCGGGTCTGCGTGCCCGACAGTTCTTCCCCAGCGCCGGCGTCGATGGCGGCAACGATCATGTCGAAAAGCCCAGCCGGCGGGACTTGCCGCCCGGCCGCGAGATCGACCGCGACAAAATTCTCTTGCCAAAGCTTGATTTTCGCTTGCAAGGCCGGGTCGCTGGAAAGCCTCGCCTCAATCGCCGCGCGCGCGGCTCCGCGCGAGATACCCAACGCATAGGCGGCAGCGGTCTGGTCAAGATCCTCGGACATCATTTTCCCATACATAGAGCGAGTTCCCGCACCGCGCGGTGAACCCATGACTTCACGCTCCCGAGGGGAGCGTCCATTTGCGTCGCGAGTTCCTCATAGCTCAGGCCGTGCAGGTAGATCAACGTCACGCATTTCCTATATTTTTCATTTAGCTGCTTCAGACATTGCCGGACATCGGCCGCGATCACCGGATCGCCGGACGGCCTTGCCTCGACCGCCGCCAGCACCCCAGCTTCGTCGAGCGAGAAAGAAGGCGGCAACGCGGCGGCTAACCGGCTCAAGGCGCAGTTGCGGGTAACCACCGCCATCCACGCCATAGCATTACCCTTGGAAGCATCGAAAAGATGCGCCTTCCGCCAAATTCGCGTCATTGCTTCTTGAAACACGTCCTGCGCCAGGTCGCGGTCCCGCATCAGGCGCACGCATATGGCGAAGAGGACCGGTGCGGATTTGTCGTAAAGGGTCCGGAAAGCCTTGCGGTCACCCGAGGCGACCGCGTCAAGCAGGCTACATAAGAGCTTTTCTGAAGGGCTCGTCACGTTTATCTACCTGCTTTTGATCGCTGCGCATCCGCTCGCCACGTAAATTAAATGAAAAAAATAAGATAAATCAAGCTGCAAACGATAATGATTTGATATAATCTCACGTTTTATGATAATCGCGCGCCCCCTGATGCCGTTGCCTTCCTTGTTTCATTGTGCAGTAGCCGGAAAGCCCCTCGAGAAGGCAATTAATTCAGACGCGCTTGAAACTTTTTGGCCTCGGCTCCCGTAAAGGGCAGAAGGACCCCTAGCTACAGGAATGTTCGTCAGAAAATATCTAGCGGACGACGATCATCTCGCCCCGGTTGTAGTTCGGCCGGGCTGCCGTGGGTACGCCGGGTATACAATTTGAGCCCTCGATCCAAGTACCACATGGATCATCGAATTATTAAGAGCGATTTAGGTGTTAAAATGACCTTTTTTGACGTGAATTCGGAAACCGTCAACCTACGCGCCGAGGAGGAGCGTATTCTTGCGTCCTTCACCCGGCGCCTGATCGAGATGGCCGAAGTCGCGGGAGCGCGGGGATCGGGCACTTCTCCAACCGCGGCCCTCAATGCGATGCGCCTGCCCGCGATCGCTCTCGACCAGGACGGATTTGTCACCGAGGTAAACGCCGCGGCCGAAGCCGTTTTCGACAATGATTTCAGGATCAAGGATCGGCGTCTTTTCGTTCGCGACCCCGCAGCCCAGGCCCTCCTGAAAGAAGCCGTCGATCAATTGAAAACTTCGCCCCGTCTCAACCCGTTGGCTACCGAGCCGATCATCGTTCAACGTAATGGCAAATTGCCGGTTATCGTGCGAACTTGGCGTTTCGACGGCGCGGCGCACCGGCCCGCGCAGGACATGTACGCTCTTTTGACGTTAAATGCGTTGGGGCCGCAACCAGGACCGCCCGCGGCGATCCTAGCCAGGACATTCCGTCTGACGCCTGCGGAGGCGAAGCTCGCCAGCGTCATCGCACGCGGCGCCTCTCCCGAAATCGCGGCTGAAGAATTGAAGATTTCAAGGGAGACGGCGCGTAATCAGTTGAAATCGGTTTTTGCCAAGACTGACACACATCGCCAGAGCGAACTGGTCGCGCTGATTTTGCAGGTCGAATGACGGGCCTGCGCAAGAGCGGACGCGGCGGCGTGGACGCGCCCGATGGGGACTCGAGCCCGCGCGCCTCATCGAGCCTACCCAAAAGCACGAGATTATCGGCGACCGAATGACCCGTGCCATAAGGCCGTTCCATCGCGAAAAATCGGCCCAAAGCCGAAACTGTCATTAGCCAGTTTAGCGAATTCGCGCAGCTCCCAGATTGCTACGAGCGTCCCGGATTTACAATGGAACGCTTGATCCAGTAGCGCATGTTAAACCCGGGTTCCCCAGATGGTGCGCTAATGTGCCGCGCACTGCAGACCTACATTGCGACCCAAATGGGTCTTGCTGGTTGTGGTATATTTCTGAGTAATCATATTTCATTGCGGAAGAATTGTCCTTAATAGCATACAATCGTCACACTGGTTGCGCCGACGGGTTCTGGCCGCTCTTAAGCCCCCTCGCCGGTCAGAAGCGCCTGCCGATCCTCCCCGGCGGGCGCTTTCTCTCGTCCGGGGGTTACCGATTAAAGGTCAGCCAGGAGTTAAAATGAACTTTTTCGACATGCATCCGGAAGTCTCCAATCTGCGCGCCGAGGAAGAGCCTGGTCTTGCTTCCTTCACCCGGCGCTTGATCGAGATCGCCGCCGCCGCGGAAGCTCGTGGATCGGACACTTCTCCCGCTGCCGCGCTCAACGAGATGCGCCTGCCTGCGATCGTCCTCGACCAACACGGATTTGTCGCCGAGGTGAACGCCGCCGCCGAGGCCGTTTTCGACAACGAAGTCAAGATCAAGGACCGGCGTCTTTTCGTTCGCGACCCCGCAGCCCGGGCCCTCCTGAAAGGAGTCATCGATCAATTGCGAACCTCGCCCCGTCTCAACCCGTTGGCTACCGACCCGATCATTGTTCAGCGCCGGGACAAAATGCCGGTTATCGTGCGAATTTGGCCTTTCGACGGGGCGGCGCACTTGCCCGCGCAGGAAGTGCGCGCGCTTTTGACGTTAAATGCCTTGGGGCCGAAACCAGGGCCG
>DASYNQ010000266.1:0-7451 GCA_036008425.1 Methylocella sp.
GCGGAATCTCGAAGTGACTGGCGGAGAAGCACCGCCTAAAGTCCATAATTCAAAGCATCTTAAGCCGCCTCCCGCGCTTTAGAGACCGATTGTTTTTCCATAAGGAGGGCTAAGCCAGGATGTTCTCGCTGACACTGCTCACGACCGCTTGACGCTGCTCACGACCGATGTCTGGGAGCAAAAGACACCTACCTAGGTATAGGTTTGTAAACTAAATGATGTATCGGTGTTCCGAACGTACAATGGAGCGACCGCCGTGCTTTATCTAAATATTGCGTTGTCAGACAAATCGGATTATCGCACCATGAACACCAATATCAATACGCAGCGTCTTGCAAAAGTCATCGGCCCCGAGACCGAAGAAAGCTTTGCCGTTATCAAGAAAGATAGATGCGCGCTTCGCTCTTTTAAGATGGGAGTCGCTATTGCGGTTTTGTTCGCCTCGGTTGGCATGGCCACGGCGCAGCAGCGTTATCCCGCCGGTGCGAATCAATACTACGGCCTCTACGACGTCGCACAGCACCCTCCCAGATTTTCACGCTCAGATGTCATTCGATACGATCACTCGGGAACGCGTGGCCGCGAGAATCTCGGCGCAATCCCCCGATGTTCAATATCTCAACGTGAAGCCGGCCGTCCAGGCGAAGGGGCTTGCTATTACGAATATCGCCGAAATGGCGTTCTCGATTGAACTTAAACGTTTTTGTGGTTACGTTTTAAATGGACCAGCCCCCGTCAAGGATGGCATGGTGCGCTGGCGCCCTTTTCACCTGCGGGTGGGGCTCACACGCCGGCCGCTGCTTAGTTGTCCATGCGCCAAGGCGAGCGATCCCGCCAGGACTTCAGAACCGCGCCCGCCCATTCCGTCGATTTGTCACTGTGGCAAATGTTGCAGGCATTGGGAATCTTGTAGGCGTCGGTCTCCGCCGGCGTGATGAAGCGGAAGGTGTGGGCGTGGACAGTCACGTCGGCAATCGTCTCCTCGATCTTTGGCATGTGGCAGGCGACGCACTGGCTGCCCGCGCTGCCCGACTTGTGATGCGTGTGTTCCGCGATGGAGGCGGAATGCGGCCCATTCTGGGTGTTCGGCCCGTGACACGCGAAGCACATCTCGCCGGGCGGCTCACGCAGTTGCGCCGCGTTCCCGGTCCCGTGCACGTCGTGGCAACTGAAGCAGGCGACGCCGCGATTATACATCAAGCTCTGGACGAAGTCGTTGCCCTGCATACGGTTCTTATGGGCCGTCGCGTCCGGGAAGTGGGTGAACGAGGTCTCGCCGAGCTGGTGCCCCTCCAATCGCCAGAAATCGGAGAGGTTGAGGCCCACGTGGAAGCCGACCGGCCAATCGTAGTACCTGCCGTCGATCGGATTGTTTGGCGGCCGCCCCTGGGAATGACACTGGATGCAGGTGTCGTTGGCGTGGATGGAGTCCAGGCGGGCCGGGTTGACGACGGTCTCGCGTGTCCGCCGCTTGACGTGCTCGCTCCCTGGCCCATGGCAGCGTTCGCAGCCAACGTTCCATTCGGTGACGGTCTTGGTATCGATGTCGTAGTTGACGGAGTGGCAACCATCGCAAAGCGGGCCGGTCGGGCGCTGGAAATTGTCGGGCGGGTAAAGCGTGGCCCACCAGTCGGTGCCGTTCTTGACGAAGTACGGCCGCCACATCCGATGGGTGACGTCCCACTGCGCGGGGAATGGAAAATAGTCGTCTCCAGCCTTCTTGAAGTAGCGCTGCTTCCAGATGCTGCCATAGACAAACGCTATATCGTCCTTGGAAAAATGGACAAGCGGGTCGGCCTTGGAGAGGTCCGGGATAATAGCGTCCGGATGCTCGCGCGGGTCACGCACGACGTTGGCCATCGGCGTCTTCTTCCAGCGGTCGTAGATGCCGGCATGGCACGACTTGCAGGCCTCGGATCCGGCGTAACGCCAGCCCGCCGCGAGCCCGCCCGGCGGGCTGCCGGCGGGGTCTGCGGACATCGACGCGGTCTTCGGCAGATTCCGCATGTAAAGGACGAGCTGCCAGACCTGCCGGTCCGGCAGGGTCCAGGCCGGCATGCCTGTGTTCCGGATGCCGTTGCGTATGTGATAGAAAACCTCGCCATCGGTCATCGACGCGATGAGCGACCGCAGAACGGGTGGACGCGGATATTCTCCCCCACCGATCCGCGTCCTCCCACCGCCATCATAGCCGTGGCAGATCTCGCAATTTTGCCGGAACAGGTCACGCCCGGCGGCGATGTCGGCCGCGTCGGCGCCGAGCGGATTTTGCTGCTGTCGAGCCGTTGCGGTCACGCTATGGCGCAGCAGCCACGTGGCAACCGCAACTTCCATCTCCGGCGGCTGCAGCCGGGCGCTGGAAAGGCCCGGGAGCGCGAACATATAGAGTGCCCCCGCGCCACTGAACACGGCGACGGCGGCAATAGCGGCGACCATTGCCTTGCGGGGCAAGATCATTCCCGGCTCTCCGCTTCGAACCATCGCCGTAGCTGAATATCGATCCGGCGTCGATCACGCGCGACGCCTGGAGAACTGCCGGCGATCCGCTTGACTATTAGCGGCAGCAACCTGGGAATCTATCCCTACAGCTCGACCTTTTCGCCGGCGTTCGCCCATTCCTGAAAGCCGCCGGGGTAATGCGCGCGGATATCGTCGCGGCCGGCTTCTTGAGCAAGCGCCAGCGCGGTGAGCGAGCGTTTGCCGGAGCGGCAGGATAAAACCACCCGCTTGCCGGGGGCGCTCGGCAGGGCCTGCGGGTCGAAACGCTGGAGCGGATTGAGTATCGCTCCCGGGATGCGGCCAGCGGCATATTCATTGGGCTCACGGACATCGACGAGAAGGATCGAGCCGTCCGCCAGCCCCTTTTTCAAGTCGTCGATGTCGACGTTTTCCACTTCAGGTCCGGCCATGAACAAGCTCCCCTGTTTCCCCAGGCGCTCCCGGCGAAGCAATCTCGCAAAAGCGCCGCCCTCATGCAAGATGATTGTCACGCCGGGCGAGAATTGTTTCGGCCGCCGCGAGATCGCTTGGATCATTGGCGTTGAAAAAAGGATCGTAAGGCTCGATCGCCCAATCCACGATGGCGTGGCTGTATTTTTGCAAAAATGCCTCGACCTTTCGCATATCCTCTACAACGAGGGCGTGGCGGAGATCGTTTCTGATCGAGACCGGCCAGACCGCGACGGCCGGATGCGTCCTGCGGCCTGAACGTGCGCAGGCGATCATGGCGTTGTCTTTCGTCCTTGCGTCGATGAGGCGGGCGGCGAGATCGCCCGGCAAAAACGGCGTGTCGGCCGGCACGCTGATCGCCAAGGGGACATCCGGACAACGCGCCGCGATCCAATCGAGCCCGGCGAGAATGCCCGCGAGCGGACCCATGAAGCCGGGGAGATCGTCGGCGACGATAGGCAAATCAAATCCGGCAAATCTTGCCGGATCGCCATTGGCGCTCAACACGAGACCTTCGCACTGCGGCCGCAACGCCGCGACGGCGTGGGCGAGCAGCGGAATCCCACCGGCCATTCGCAGCGTCTTGTCGCCGCCGCCCATCTGGCGCGCGAGCCCGCCCGCGAGAAGGATGCCAATACAACTGCTCGTCCGCATCGCATTCCGCGCCCTGCGCACGCGTTGCCTGCCCCGCGCGCGGTTTAGACGTGCGGGGCTCAAGCATGTCCCTTAGAACCTATACCAGACCCCCGCTGTGGGACCCAGCTCGCGTCCGGCGTTGATCCCCGCGACCGTAATAAAGCCGCCGATCTGCACCGACCATTGTGGCGCGATATCGTAAACGAGGCTTGGTTGCAGTTTGGTCCAGGATACATGGCCGAATTGGAGGGAACCGTTTACAATCGACGTGTAGCTCTGCAGCATCACGAGAAGTCGCGGCCAGGGGCGCAGTCCCATCGTCAGATCGATCCGCCATTCGCCAGGTTGACCGGCGGCGTAAAAGCGATAGCCCCCCTCCGCCTCGACGAAACCCTCCATCGCCGCGACGACGACGTTGCGCCCGGCCAGGCCCCGGACATCGAGGGAAGCGGCGCGGTGCACCTCGAACGGCCCAAGCGAATCCGCGAACGAAGCGCCGGGCGAGCGCAAGCCGGCTTGAAACGAAAGGACGCTCGTATCCGTGCGGTAGAGCCCGACCCTCGCCGCGATCTCGCTCTCGCCCAATCCATTGTAGGACTGCCCCGGAGGAGGGTTCTGGATGCGGTCGTAGGACGGCGCCGCGACCAAGGTCAGCCAATTTGTCAGGCCATATTCGATATAGGTTCCTAGTTCGAACTTTCGATAGGACGGAACCGGAACGAGATGCCCTTGTGCATCGAACGCATGGGTGGAATCCGAAAAAAACGTATCGGCAATAACTTGCCCTTCGCCGGGGGGCAGCAGCCAGGCGCCGCCCCACGCCGCCTCGATGCCGGCGCCGACGAGCCCGCCGGCGGCGGCAACGAGCGCGAGTGTAAACCGCGGGATACGCAACGAAAAGCCCCTTCCCGGCCCGGCGAGGCGACAACTATGGAAATATCAAAATTGATTGTTCATATTCCATATACCGTGTTGTAGCCGCATTTCCAGCGAACACAAATAGATTCGCTTCAAAGTCGACCTCCGATAATATTTCCCCGCAGATTGTCGGGCGTACGTGGCCTCGGCGCCCGCTTGACGGCCCGTCGCGGGGGTTCGATAGACGGCGGCGATAATCTCGCGGCTTCAACCCATCCACAAACGCCGCCCGGCCGCCGCCAATCCACGACCCGGAACGCCACGCTGAAAACCTTATCTTTACGCAACCCTGCGAGCCGGCCTCGTAATAGTGTCGCGCCCGCCGCGTTTCGCATGAACCGTTTCCAAAAGGACAATTGAGCGCGTGACTCGCCTGGTGCGCGGATTGGCCGATGTCGCGAGCGGATACAAAGTCATTTTGAGCGACGTCTGGGGCGTCGTCCACAATGGACTCGTGGCCTTCGAGAAAGCCACCGAGGCGCTTGGCTGCTTCCGGGCGGGCGGCGGCAAGGTCGTGCTTATGACGAACTCGCCCAATCCAAGTCGGTTCGTGGAGGCGCAGCTCGCTCGGCTTGGCGTTACGCGAAATGCCTATGATGCGATCGTCTCGTCCGGCGACGTCACCGTTTCCCTGCTCGTCGAGCGCGCCGGCGGGGGCCTATTCCATCTTGGCCCGCCCAATGAAACCGCCCTTTTCAAGGAGGTTTTTGCACTGAGCGGCAAGGCGCCCCGCGTCGTGCCGCTAAAACAAGCGAACTTCGTCCTCTGCACCGGTCTTGCCGATCCTTGGCACGAGACGCCCGCCGATTACGACGAAATCCTTGCCGCCATACGCTCACGGAACCTGGAGCTCATTTGCGCCAATCCCGATATCGTGGTGGAGGACGGCGGCAAGCTGTTCTATTGTGCGGGCGCGATCGCGGAACGCTACGCCGGGGCGGGCGGCAAGGTGATCCGGGCCGGCAAGCCTTTTGCCCCGATTTTCGCGCGGGCACTCGAACTGGCGCGGGGGCCGGGCACCAAAACCATCGATCGCACGCGGGTCCTCGTGATTGGCGACGCCATGCCAACCGATATCAAAGGCGCACACGACCAGGGCTTTGATAGTCTTTTTGTGACGTCCGGCATCCATCGCAAGGAGCTGCATGGCGGCGCGGAGGGCGCAGCGCTCGACGCCGCTGTGTTCCGCCAGTTCTTGGAAGCCGCGGATTTCGCGCCCACGGCGGCGATCCCGGAGCTGGTCTGGTAGAGTTCCCGGGGAGGCGGCATCGCGCGGCCTTGACGCCGGCCCTTCCGCCATGCAGTTTCCCGCCGAGTCTGGAGCTCTGCCGGCGCCCGCATGGCCGTCTTAAGATTTGGGTTCCCTTGACCGATCCTTCCTCAGCTAAAAAATTCATGGTCGCCATCGATCCGGCCGTACCGCCGCTCGGACTTGCAGGCGCCGTGGTCGCGATCGGCAATTTCGATGGCGTTCATCGCGGCCATCTCGCGGTGATAAAGCGCGCCAGGACGCTGGCCAAGGAACTCAACTGTCCCTGCGCGGTGCTTACCTTCGAGCCGCATCCGGCCGATTTTTTCAACGGTCCCAACACGATCTTCCGCCTCACGCCGCGCGACGCCAAGGCCAGGGCGCTGCAACAGCTTGGCATCGACGGCCTGATCGTCATCACCTTCGACAAGGTTTTGGCGAGCCTTCCGGCCGAGGCTTTCGCCGCTGAAATCCTAGTCCGCCGTCTAAAAGTCCGCGCCATCGTCGCGGGCTATGATTTCCATTTCGGCGCGGGCCGCTCCGGCTCGCCCGCCGTTCTCAAGGAAGCGGGCAAACGGCATGGCTTTGCCGTCGAGATCGTGGCGAGGGTTCTGGCGGATACGGCGGGCGTCAACGAGGCCGCGTCCTCGACGGCCGCGCGCGCCGCGCTAGAAGCAGGCGATGCCGAACGCGCCACGCGTTTGCTCGGTCGCCCCTTTGCGATCATCGGCAAAGTCATCCACGGGCAGGAACTCGGCCGGACATTGGGATTTCCGACGGCCAATCTCTTGTCGCACCCGAGCTGCCGGTTGCGCCACGGCATCTACGCCGTCCGCGTCGTTGCCGGGACCAAAATCTATGACGGCGTGGCGAGTTACGGCCGCCGCCCGACGTTCGATAATGGCCACGCGCTGCTCGAAGCCTATCTGTTCGATTTTTTCGGCGATCTTTACGGCGAGACGATCGAGGTTCTCTTCATCGGCTGGATCCGGGCCGAGGCGAAATTCGCTTCGGCCGCAGCGCTCGTCGCGCAAATGAAGCAGGACGAGGCGCGGGCAAGAGAGATTCTACAGGCGCCATCCGCGAGTTGAAACGCAGCCGTTTGCCTTCTGTGAGGGACCGGCGGGCGCGATGAATGGGCTTCCGCGCCTTTCCCGCACACACATGGGCGGAATTGATTTGGCTTATTTCCTTGGCGTCAATACCAGGCATCCATGCAACACGTTAAGCGGCTCCGCCCAACTTTGGCCGCAAAACTTAAAGCGAATAGCTCTTCGGCTGGTGCATCGCCCCCGCGCCGGCAGAACTAAAGGCCAACAATGGTCCGTACATTTGCCCGCGCCGGCATCCTTCTCGCACTGTTGAACGGATCTCCGGCTCTTGCCTTCAATAACCCGCTCAGCGGCGTGCAGCTGGCGAACTTTAATCCGCTCAACCGCGGGCCGCTGGCCGACTTTCTTAATCTTTTCCGGGAACAGGCCATACCGCGCCAGGTCATTGCCTGGCACCGCGGCTATGCGCCGGGCACGGTCGTCATCTCGACGAGTGAGCGCCGCCTCTATTATGTCCTCGGGACGGGCCAAGCGATTCGGTATGGCGTCGGCGTTGGCCGGGAAGGCTTCACCTGGTCCGGCACGAAGACGGTAACGATGAAACGCCAATGGCCGGATTGGACTCCGCCGCCGCAAATGCTCAAGCG
>DASYNQ010000267.1:0-4276 GCA_036008425.1 Methylocella sp.
TTCCCATCACCCCTTTCAGGTGGTGGCTTTGTAACTCTCTGATATCACACTGTAAAATGGTGGGCGCGACAGGGATCGAACCTGTGACCCCTACGATGTCAACGTAGTGCTCTTCCGCTGAGCTACGCGCCCCTTGAGCGCCTCCCGTTCAAGCCGAAAGCGCGCAACATCAAAAAGTTGGAACATGCCCGACCATAAAAATCGATCGGCTCCTTGCAACGGCATGCCTGGGCCCCTGGTGAACCGGGCTCCTAAGGTTGGCGGGAAGCGGTATATAGAGCCATCCGTACCGGCGCAAGCCGATCCCAAAATCCGCGATGGGATGATGGCTGGCGGAGATGCTCATCCCCGAACGCGAGCGGTCGTGGAATTCGCTCGCTATTGTCAACAATCCCGCGAGACTTTAACTGTCCGGCACGATGTCGAGAACCTTGGCGATCGGCGCCGACGAGATGCCGATCGGTGGTTGGAAAGGCCCTTCGTGGATCGCGATCAATCCGATCACGAGGACGATGCTGGTGGTGAAAATTACCATGGCGACGATCTGGGCGCGCGCCTCGTCGAGATGCACCGCGGCAAGGCTGATCTGCGCCTTCAAGGCCATCAAAAGAACGCATGACCATTTAAAGTTTTCTGAAAAATCCGAGCTGAATGCCAGCCGGTCGTTGCGCGCCTCCCTAACCCTCAAGGCGGTGTCGAGCAAGAGGCGCTCGAGCGCCGCGTTGCCGGCGACCGCAAAATCGGATTGCGCGACGGTTTGCAACAACTCGTCTTGTGCTGCTTCGGCTTCCGGGGAGGCTTCGCCGTTCTCCATGCGCGGCCATTCCATGTCGATAACGGCGATGGCATAGGCCCGGATGACGCGGTCGATCGCAACGTGCGGTGTACCCAAGGCGGCGGCCAGGGCATGGAGGGAGACGAGATTGGCGCCCTCTCCGCGCACTGTCGCCGCCGCGCGTCGGTTGCGATCCCAGACGTCACTCGCGAGAAAGCCGACGAGAACGCTGAATATGATGGCGATCGCGCCGACGAAGGGCCCCACCACGCCTCGGAAACTTCGCACCCAGGGTCCCGCCAAAGCGCCGAACGAAACGCGGATCAACACCAAGGCAGAGACGCTGTAAAAGGCCGTCAAAACCAAAATCAACGCCGGAAGCGGTAGGGATAGCCAAGCGTCGATCAAGATCGCGGTCCGTGCGAAAGCCGATAGGACTATAGCAAACGAATAGGGTCGCAAGCCCGCCGGCGGAGAGATTGTCGATCTGGCTAAAGACGGTGTTCGGAAATCGCGGCGCCCTACTCGCAGACGCGGACGCGTTGAATGACGTATCCGTAACCGTCCCACACGCGCTCACGTTCAAGCCAGCAGCGCGGAGCTGGCACATAGACCGGCGCCGGCGCGTAGTAGGGGGCGTAGTAGCGCGGCTGGGCCGCCGCGCTGCCAACGAGGGCGCCGACGGCGAGGCCGCCGAGCACGCCCGCAGCCACGTCGCCGCCGCCAGCCGTTGCCGGCGTCGTGATTAGGCCTGAGAAAACAGCAAGCGCGGCGAGACTGACGGCGAGGCTTTGCCTGCACGATATTCGGACATTCGGCTTCATGGGATGGAACCTCCAATCGCTCGATCCTGGCGTGAAAGCCTGACCAAAAGGTTAATCCCTCGCGGCCTTGTTTGCTCGCGTACTGCCGGGGCCATGGCATGGAGTCTGATTTCGGCGGTCACCGCGCGGCCAGATGCGGTTCACGATCAAGGAGCGGTTCATGATCAAGGAACAGGCGGCGTCAACGCCGCTGTCTTCATCGAATTCCTGATCGCATTCCTGAAACGCCTGATCAAGGACTCCGGGCACGAAATTTTCTTGATCGTCGTTCGTGGCCCGGCTCGTCGGGCGAAGAAAGCCGGCGCTTTCGTGCCGACGCCGGGCCGGAAACTGCGCTTGTTCTTTCCGCCGCCTTATATGGGCCGGACCGCGACCCCTGGCGCGTTAGTCTGTAAGCACGGGAAAGCGGCCGGCCGCATGGCGGAGACCAGCAGGGAAGTTTTCGAATGGAAGATCGCCGCTCGCTATGCGGTCCGCTCCACACAAATCATCCGAGCGACCACTTCGGGGCTTTCACGAACTTGCACGCGCCAGGCGCGCAGCCAAGGTTGCCCCATGAGACCCACGCGACCCCCCACCTCAATAAAAATGCGCGCCTATTTATGAACTGCCTGATAGCCTGGCGGTTGCGTCAAACCATGCAAAAATCACGTAAGTCCAAGAGCAGGTTCGATTTCTAGCGAACGCGTTCTTTCGCCAACTTGCCATTAAGCTAAAATAAAAGCTAAATTGATTAGGCAATCTGGAGAAACGGCGGATCATGGCAAAAAAATTAAGCGAGGATGACCGCGCTTTATTGCTGGCCGAATTCGAGCGTCTGAGTCAGGAGCATCGCGACCTCGATGCCGCGATCGAGGCATTGCTCCATCTTGGCGGCGGCGACCGGCTGCAAATCCAGCGGCTCAAGAAGCGAAAACTCGCGTTGCGCGACCGTCTTGCCTTTCTCGAAGATCAGCTTACGCCGGACATTATCGCCTAATCGCGCGGCAACATCTATACCCGCACGGGACAATTTGGGCGCCCACACCGAAGAAAAATCCTAACGAATTCAATGCTCCGAAAACGGCATGGTGCCCAGGAGAGGATTGTCCGCTTGAGGCCATACGTCAAGCAATATCAATGGGTTCCGAGCCGCAGGTCTTGACTGTGTGTACCACCCTTATGTGCCATTTTCAACGGCCAGGCATTTTCTCACCCTGATTGACGCTGGATTAGAAATGCGCAGCGTTTTTTGAATCTCCAGCTCCATGCTCTGCGCTGGCCCGTGGATATTCCCTGAATTCGCTGCCTGCGCGTCATCTTGAAATCGCTGGCGTCCGGCGCCGTTTTTTTCTTGTTTATGGATTAGCGTCATCAGCGGGAGGTCCTCGATGCCGCACGATCGGTTGGCCTTACCCTTCACTATATTTTCGAACCCACATGTTCCTCACCAAGGAATTACTTTTCCATCGCGCGTAAAATTCCCCGTGAAATCCTGCGGCGCATCGAGCGCAAGCCACACAGCACCTGCCGCGCCCTGCGAAACCTCGCGCTCGGCATTCTTGCCACCCATGTCGGTCTTGACCCAGCCAGGGCAGACCGCGTTGACCGCCACCGCGCCCCGTAATTCGGCTGCCAGAATGGCGGTAACAGCGTTCAACGCGGTTTTCGAGATTCGATAGGCCGCATAGCCGCCCTCCATGTCGGAAAGCTGGCCCATGCCGCTGGATATATTCACGATCCGGCCCGCCTTGCTGCGTTTGAGGAGCGGCACGAGCGCCTGAGACAGATGCAGCGGGCGCCAGCGTGTTCGTTTCCAGTGTCTCACGCACGGCCGCCAGCGTTACCTCAAGGCCGGACGCTTCCTCTTTCGTGATAATGCCGGCATTATTGACCAATGCATCAAGGTGGCCAAAGTTCTGCTCCAGAAACTCACACAATGCCGCGATGCTCTCCGCCCTGGTCGTATCGAGCGGGTGCAATTGCACCGACAGATTCTGCGCGGCCAGTTGCTTTACCGCTTCCTGGCCAGCGTCGGGCTTGCGCGCCGTCAATACGACCTGCGCGCCGCGGCCGGCCAGTTGGCGGCAGATTTCGAACCCGATTCCGCGACTCCCTCCGGTAACGACGATGATAGGCCTGTGCTCGGTCATGGCCGTCATTCCTGGCGCAGGAGCTTGAACGCATGAGTCCAGTCATTCCGGAGGAAGCCCGGAATGCACCACAGCGTGCAGAGTGGCTCAATGGCTCGGGCAGCTTCGACCTTTCCCATGTCGGCAATCTCCCAGCCGAATTGATCAAGGATGTCGCTCACGATTTTCTTCGCGGCCTCATCATTGCCGCAGCTGAACATCGTCGGCTTGCCGCCCGCGAATTGCGGATTGACCATCAAAGAATTGCCCACGGTATTGAAAGCCTTGACAAGGCGCGCATCCGCAAACTCGCGCTGAAGCCGTTCCATCAGCGACTCATCAAGACTGGTGAAGAATTTCAGCACGCCGTTGACGGGAGGCGAGTCGGCGATCGGGTTCGTTGCATCGATAACAGGCTTGCCCGCCACGTTCGCCATACCGGCCGCCCGCAGCGCGTCGGGCGCCGCAGTGCCCTTGACCGCCAATACCACCAGCTCGCCGAAATTCGCGGCATCGGCGAAGCTGCCGACTCGGTCGATGCGGTGCTGGCCACCCCAGTCCTTTAG
>DASYNQ010000268.1:0-1595 GCA_036008425.1 Methylocella sp.
GGGGTCGTCCTCATCGTAATTTGCGACGATTTGAGAGAAATAGTCATACGCCTTGATATCGTCGCGCGGCACGCCGTCGCCATTGGCATAAATTTTGGCGAGTTTCCATTGCGCCAGCAATTCGCCTCCCGCCGCGGCATATTTCAAGGCCTCGATCGCGGAGGGGGCATTGCCTGAACGAAACCCTTCGAGACCCGCCTGCAACGCCGCCCGAGGCGTCGCGAATGTCTGAAGCGGCGCCTTTTCGATACTCGCGCCATCGGTTGCCTCGAACGCGCCGGTGCGGGCACCCGGCAAGCAGGCCGCCAGCCCGAAAAGCACAACCCCGGAAATGCGGCTAAACGTCAGCATAGGCATTTGTTTCACTCGATGCACCCGGATGCGTAACGGCTCCGGTAACGGCCGGACCGACCATCTGGGCGTATTTCCATAACGCGCCAGACCCGAAATTGGTTTGACGCGGTTGCCAATCTTTTTTCCTTTTTTCTAATTCCGCATCCCCCAATTGGAGGTTGACGGTTCCCTTGATCGCGTCGATCTCGATAATGTCGCCATCGCGCACCAGCGCGATCGGGCCGCCAACGGCCGCCTCCGGTCCGACATGGCCTACGCAAAAGCCGCGCGTCGCGCCGGAAAAGCGCCCATCGGTGACAAGCGCGACCTTGGACCCCATGCCTTGGCCGTAAAGCGCCGCCGTGGTCGCCAGCATTTCGCGCATGCCTGGTCCCCCGCGCGGACCCTCGTAGCGGATCACGAAAACGCAACCTTCCGCGTAGCGCCGCTGCGCCACCGCTTCAAAACAAGCTTCTTCGTTGTCGAAGCAAAGCGCCGGCCCTCTAAAGATCAGCGCCGCTTCCGGCATGCCCGCGATCTTCACGATCGCTCCTTCGGGCGCGAGGCTCCCCTTCAGAGCGACGACGCCGCCGGTGGTGGTGATTGGCTTGTCGGCCGGCCAGATAACGTCCTGGTCTGGGTTCCACACGACTTTCCTTAAGTTTTCGTTAATCGTGCTGCCAGTGACGGTGAGGCAATCGCCGTGCAGGAAGCCATGATCGAGCAGCGTCTTCATCAGCAAAGGTACGCCGCCGGCCTCGAACATGTCCTTGGCGACATATTTCCCGGCCGGCTTCAGATCGGCGATGTAGGGAGTCCGGCGGAAGATTTCGGCGACTTCGAAGAGATCAAACGCAATCCCGCATTCATTGGCGATTGCGGGGAGGTGCAGCGCGGCATTGGTCGAGCCGCCGGAAGCGGCAACTACGGTCGCGGCGTTTTCGAGCGCCTTGCGGGTGACGATATCGCGCGGACGAAGGTTGCGCGCCAAAAGGTCCATCACCATCTCGCCCGCCATTGCGCAGAAGCGGTCGCGAATTTCATAGGGAGCCGGCGCCCCGGCCGAATAAGGCAAGGCGAGTCCGATCGCCTCCGAAACGGTGGCCATCGTATTGGCGGTAAACTGCGCGCCACAGGCGCCGGCCGAAGGACAGGCGACGGTCTCGAGCGTGTCCAAGTCCTCGGCCGACATGTCCCCGACCGAATATTTGCCGACCGCTTCGAAAAGATCTTGAACGGTGACCGGCCTCCCCTTGAAAGTT
>DASYNQ010000269.1:0-5999 GCA_036008425.1 Methylocella sp.
GTGGCTCGGGTCGGCGGCGAGATAGGGCGTCGCGTCGAAAACCACGAGCGGCAGAATCATCTGCTTGAGCGGGATTTTGTCCATCGTGATGCCGTCTTGTGCAAAATGCGCGGGCGGATCGACATGGGTGCCATATTGACCTGCCATTTCGTAATAAGTCGCGCGAAAACCGTCCTTCTCGATCGTATAGGGTTTATGAGTTTTGGGGTCGGTGGCGGGGCTCATCCGCGCTTGCCCGAAGCCGGTCCAGACCGGCGTGTCCGGGCCAAAAGCATGGGTGAGATCGACGAAAGTTTTTGACGCGATGACATGGTAGGCTTCGTCCAGCGAAGTCTGCGCCCGCGAAGGCAAGACCCACAAGAGCGCAGCGAGAAACACTGCAGACGAAACACAAATCCTTGTTGCCGCCGTGCTCATGCGCCGGGCGGCTTCTGAATCATGAAACCTTTTCAAGGATGGTGATCTCCTCGTCAAAATCCAGTGCGGAATCGCACGCTCCGGGTTAATCTATAACTGTAGAACGAGTTTGGACATACTTCGATCGCGCTTCGCCAGAATTCGCTGCCCGCCGCGCCGAAGCGCAAACCGCTCGATCACGTGCCCCCGGTTGCGCAACTGGCGGCGAGCCACTAAGAAGCAAGCCTCACCTCAACGGGGGTTTTGCATGCGTCCTTCCCATCGCGCCGCCGGCGAATTGCGGCCCGTTTCGCTCGAACGCAATGTCGCGCGCTTTGCCGAAGGCTCCTGCCTGGTCAAATTCGGCGCCACCCACGTGCTGTGCGCGGCCTCGCTCGAAGACAAGCCGCCCCCCTGGCTGCGCGGTCAGGGACGCGGCTGGATTACCGCCGAATACGGCATGCTCCCGCGGGCAACCCACACGCGCTCGAAGCGCGAGTTCGCCTCCGGCAAGCAATCCGGCCGCACCCACGAGATACAGCGTTTGATCGGCCGCAGTCTGCGCGTTGTCACCAATCTTCAGGCGTTGGGCGAGCGTCAGATCACCCTCGACTGCGATGTGCTGCAAGCCGATGGCGGCACAAGGACCGCCGCGATCACCGGGGCCTGGGTCGCCCTCCACGATTGCCTCAAATGGATGCACGGCCGCTCGATCGTCAAGGATCATCCGTTGCGCGATCATGTCGCCGCGGTCTCCTGCGGCATTTCGAATGGCGAAGCCGTGCTCGACCTAGATTACGAAGAGGATTCGGCTGCCGAAACCGATGCGAATTTCGTGATGACCGGCGCGGGATCTCTCGTCGAGGTGCAGGCGACGGCGGAAGCGGCGGTATTTTCTGACGCCCAGCTGCAAGCCTTGCTGGCGCTCGCCAAATCAGGAATCGCAAAGCTCGTGGAGTTGCAGAAAAGCGCGGTCTGCTGACATGTCACGCCGGCTCGAAGGCAATCTCGTTATTGCAACCCATAATACGGGAAAGCTCGCCGAAATGCGGGAACTCCTCGCTCCTTATGCTGTGTTGGCGATCGCGGCCTCGGACCTCGGCCTGCCGGAGCCGGAAGAAACCGGCGCGAGCTTTATCTCCAATGCCGTAACAAAGGCCCGCGCAGCCGCCGATAGCGCCAAAATTCCGGCGCTCGCCGACGATTCAGGCCTCTGCGTCGCGGCGCTCGATGACGCGCCCGGCATAAATTCCGCGCGCTGGGCGGGAACCGCCCGCGATTTCGGCACAGCCATGAAAAAAGTCGAACACGCGTTGCAGGCGGCAAATGCCCGGCCGCCGTTCAGGGCCCATTTCGTGAGCGCCCTCGCCCTCGCCTTCCCAAACGGGGAAACGCAAAGTTTTGAGGGCAAGGTTTTCGGCGAACTCGTTTTCCCGCCACGCGGCAGTCTGGGCTTCGGCTATGATCCAATTTTTTTACCGGATGGATATTCGCGGACATTTGGCGAAATGACGGGGCAAGACAAACATGGAATTCCCGGTGATGGCTCGCCCGTCTTGTCGCATCGCGCCCGCGCGTTCCAGGCCTTTGCTCGCGCCTGCCTCGCCAGTCGCTAGCGCTGGACACTAGCCGTTGCCGGAAAACCGCCCCTGCGTGGCTGGCCCCTGTCGGGCAAATGGTAACCGTGTTTCCATCACAAAGAGGCGGCACGTTGGCGCACGGCCTTGATTTCTGGTGTTTTGCAAAATATTCTATTGCAATGCACCATGAGCGGGTGCGTGGGGCATCGGGAAAAGCCACCATGTCTGAAGTCTGGAACACAAAATACGGCACAAGGCGAGTGCGGTTCGATCCGCCTACGCTCAAGGAAGCGATTGTCGCGGCGCGGGGGTTGACTGTCGAACTTCAACTGCAGGCCGAAATCGCCGCCTCGCTGATGGACCTGCCGGTGGAAGCCGTGCGCGCCGAGCTGTTGAGGACGGCGCCGCCCCGCGGCAGCGCGCAAATCGTGACCGACGGCCGCGAAGGGACCGCAAGAACCGTGATCGTCGAGCACAAGCGTAGCCGCGGCCGGCGGCCGTGACGGGAGTCTTCCGCTCTGGATCGGCCAAGTGATCCCGAAGCGCGAAAATCGGTTTTCCGGTAGGAGCATGCCAAGCCCTACGTTGCTCCTAGTCCATTGAACATCGGTCTATGTCCGCATAGGCACTGCGCGCCGGTGATGATTTTTGGCAAAGCGACTCGAGCTGCCCTATGCACGGCGGATAAAGCGGCATCTGGCGGCCGGCGCGCCGGCAGCGGAACGGCTTGCGCTGCCTCGGCGAGCAACGGTTCGCCAATCAGTTGGCCTGGCGCTTGGACCGCGATGGCACCGGCCGTCTGCGTGAGTTCAACCGGCCGCGCCGGTGGCACCGGTATTTCCGCGAGTTTCGCGGCCGGTCGCGACGACCAGGGGGAGTGCGTTTGGACGCCAACAAAATCGGCATTGTCCCGCACGCGACACACAGATGTCACCAACTTTGGTGCGTCGGAGGATGATGGTTCGGCCTTGCCAAGCAAGAAACTAGCGTTGATTTTATTGCATTTTCCATCGGATTGCGCGCCTTTTGCCCTATATTTTGATCCGATTGATCGTTGCCCTGACGCGCCTCTCGTCGACGTGCGTATAGCGCATGACGGACTTGTGGTCCCTCCAACCCCCGGCCTCCATAATCTCCTTCGTAGACGCGCCCTCGGCATTCAGCCACGTCGCAAACGAATGGCGCGCCATGTGTGGCGTGAAGAAAATCCCGGCCTTTTGGCAAAGCGGCTGGAGCACACGATAGAGACTGGTCTTACCGCCCCACGGGAACACGCGCCCGATCTGCGGAGCCGCGTCCTGCGCCGCCTCATTGCGAAGTGTGTTGAGCGTAGTCAGATGCAGCGGGATCTCCCGCCACTCGTCCGTCTTGGCGATGTGATAGCGGACCTTCGCCTCAGCGAAATTAATGTCCTGCCACTGTAGCCGGAGCGCGTCGCTGATCCGCCAGCCTTGCGAGAACAGGAAAACGAGCAAGAGTTTGAGCTTCCCGTCCGCCGCCGCGATCAGACGGGCCGCATCCTCCTTCCGCATCGCGCGCGGCTCCGGTCGTTTTTCCTTTAGCTTCTTGACGCGGATATAGGGGCAAAGATCATTTTCCGCGGCATAATGCAGGACGGCCGCGGCGAGCATGAGCGCCTTTCGGTTCTGGGTCTCCGGCGAGCAATGCGGATAGATGATGTTCGCCGCATCGACCAGAACGTGTTGGCGGATATCGGCGAGAAGACGGCCGCCGATGACGGCACACAATCGCTCGATGGCTACCCAATCATAGTTTTGCGGGCGCCGGAACTCTAGGTAGAGCGCGGCGGCTTCTTGGAATGTAGCGGCGTTATATTTCCGGCCGGCTGACTGGGTGATCTTGACTTCGAGTTCAGTCTTAGACCGGCGAGCATCGCTTTTGTCTCTTTTCTTTGTAGACGCGTAAATATATCGTCCGTGGTGCGTTCCCCGGATGTACCAGTATGGCGAGCCATGACGCTTTGTGAGTTTGAGCATGCCGGGTTTCTTTCCCCTAGTTTGAGGGCGTCCGCTTCTGTGAAAAATCTTTTGCGGCCATACTTGCGGCCGATGCCTTTTGCTAACGCGCGCTCGCGAACCATGCGGCGTGTCATGCCGAATCGCGAGGCCACTTCGTCTTCGGAATACAGGCCGGGAAGGAGACCGCCTTCCGCGGCGCGCCCGGAGATCAAGCCAACAAAATCCGCTGTGTCGGGTTCCTCGAGGTTCATGCGCGCTCCTTTTTGTTGAAAACCTCAGTTCCGCCTTTCTCCACCGCCCGGCTTCGAGCTTGCCCGCCCGGCTGGGCGTTCTTTGGCTTTACATCCGGCGCCGGCTTGGGCGTTTCGGCCGGCATGGGGACGATGCTCAGTTTCCCGTCCCTCGTAATGTCCACGCGCGCGGTAACCCCGGCCGCTCGCGCGGCCTCGAAAGCTTTGCGAACGTCTGTCTGTCTGAAAATTGGCGGCTTACGCGACATATCCACTGTCCTTTAACTACGCGGTATGGAACTAAGTGCACTATATTGAACAATACGCCACGCGTAACACCGCGCAAATACAGCGTTGCCCCTAACTGCATGATAACTATCAGCAATCGGTGAGCGATATAGTTATCCCCAGAAAAAAGTGCCTGGGTCCTCGAGGCTCATGCGTGCTCCTTTTTGTTGCCTAATGCCCCGGCTTCGAGCTTGCCCGCGTGGTTGACCCGCCCAGGCCGCGCTCGGTCAATTTGAAATACCGCGTGAGCCACATCGGCGCGCCGGGCTCGCCGCTAACGACGCGGACCTGAACTTCGAGGCGCGGCTCGCGGCGCTCGACAAGGGGCGCGTTCATCAGCTCTTCGGGTGACGTGTTGGCGACGCCGAGCTTGCCGACGATGCCGCGGACGAAAGCCTTTTGCCGGTGCGGGGCGAGGTGAAGATCGGCCATTACTCCTCGTCCTCGTCGCGCTCGTCGCGCAATGCCCGCGGCGATCGTACCGAACATACGCCAATCATCGAGCCGTTGTCGCCCTTGCGCTACGCCTGCGGCGACCTAACCTCTTCGTCTAGGTTATTTTTTCTTATTCTCCTTTTCGCGCGACCGGAAAGTCGTGGTGGCTGTCCGTGGTGCGCAACTTACGTACGGCGCTCGCCGGGCCTCTCGAGGCCGTTTTCGAGTCGGGCGTATTGAGAGTCCCAGCCGGAATTTATGGATGGTCGCCCGCGGTCTTCGGCTACGATACTCTCACAAGCGGTCAGGACGAGCGGCGCCTCAGCCGGCAGCGCGGCGCCGCCCAATGTCCTTTCTCAGCCGGTCCGTGGACCAGGCCGGAAGGAAGAGCGAGACGACCCTTGGCATCGCAGGCCTCCACTCGAAATCGGCGCTTTCCCCGGCGCGGCAGCGGATCAATTCGAGCTGCCATCGGGCGCGTCCGACGCGCCGGGAACAGGCAACGGGGTTGCGGGGAGCGCGCTGACCCGCCAGCGGGTGACGGACGCCGTCGGCTGTCCGAAGTCGGCGGCCTCGGTGTGGCGGCGCCAGCGGCGGACGGCGAGGCCGATGGTGCCCGAGCCTTCGGCGGCAAGTTGAAGGCGGCGGGAGGCCGTCATGGAGAGCCGCGCGACTTCTGCCACGACGGCCCCAAGGCCGCCGTGCCGCAAGCCTTCCTCGAAACAGACGAGGACCGACGTCTCATCGCCCGCCTCGACATAGATCACGCGATCGGGCACGAGCCCGGCTTGCGCGAGGGCCGGGGCGAACAGGTCCGGGCGCGTGATGCACCATAAAGCCTTTCCCACGCGTCCGCGCCGCCATACCCGCCGCAAAGAGCGCCGCGGCGGCGCCGTCGATCGCGCCATTGCCGCCGCCGGCCACCTCATGCAGCGCGCCAAGCGCCAAGCCGGACTTCCACTGGGACAGGAAGCGCGGGGCCTACATCTGCCCAAATGGGAAACTGCTTAAGACCAGCGGCACCGTGCACGACGGACGCACGCTGCTGTACCGCGCCTCGAAGCGGGACTGCGACGTGTGCCCAATACGAG
>DASYNQ010000270.1:0-7023 GCA_036008425.1 Methylocella sp.
TCTCGGGCCCCCGGCCGACGAGGAACATGCCATCGATTCCACGATTGTGCGGGCGCACCAACATGCGGCCGGCGTAAAAGGGGGAATCAAAAACAAGAGGCGCTCGGCCGCTCGCGCGGCGGCTTCTCGACCAAAATCCACCTCCGCACGAACGCCAACGGCGAGCCGCTGACCTTCGATGTGACCGCTGGTGAGGCGCACGAGGTCAAAGGCTATGAGGCGCTGATCGAGCTTCACGACGTTGATCCCGACAGGCTTCTCGGCGACAAGGGCTATGACAGCGACGCGATCCGCGACGATTTGACCAAGCGAGGCATCAAGCCCGTGATCCCACCGCGATCGAACCGCAAGACGCCGATCGAATATGATCACGAAGCCTACAAGCGGCGCAATCTCATTGAGCGATGTGTCAACCGTCTCAAGCAGTTTCGCCGTATTGCAACGCGTTACGAAAAAACCGCCAGAGCCTACCTTTCAATGCTATGCATCGCAGCCGCAAGGCTCTGGATAAAAACTGTCAACACGGCCTAGTTTGTGGTCGGCCTTTAAGATTTCTCCGGCGCGTTCACCGATGATCACACAAGGAGCCATAGTATTGCCGGTTGTCACACGCGGCATAATGGAACCGTCTGCGATGCGAAGGTTGTCTATTCCATAGACCTTAAGGTGACTGTCTACCACAGACATCGCGTCGCGCCCCATTTTGGCGGTGCACGTCTGGTGCCGGATGGATATTGCGCCATCTCGAATGAAATCTTAAAGCGCAAGGCCTTTCAACTTGCCCGGCGCTACTTCGCGCTTGGTGAAGGGGCGGAGTGGAGGAGAGTTGCCGATTTCTCGGCACAGCTCCACGCAGGCGATTGCGGCCTTCATATCGTCTGAGTGCGACAAGATACCAAATTCGATCTCGATCGAGTCGTGCGGGTTCGGTCCCGTCAGACGGAGATGACCTCGGCTCATCGTACGCACGACGCCACCAAACATTGTCCAAGAATCCGCAGATGGGTTGAATTTGGCTGCAGTCTCAGCGCTACAGAACATGGTTTCAGCCTGCATAGCCTGCAAATCTGGAGTGTCCAGAGCAGGATCGCTCTTCCAGAAGAAAGTTGCCTCGCTCGCATTATTGCGTGGAGGCGGCGGCTTTTGATATTCCCAGACACAACCAATACCGAAGTGATCCTGGAAGTTCTGCCCCGCTCCCGGAAGATGCTGCAAAACCGGGATTCCGAGTCGCTGCAACGTGGCTTGGCCGCCGATACCGGATTGCATCAGCACCTTCGGCGTATGGATCGCACCCAGGGACAGTACCATCTCAAGCCCCGCGCGAATGCGATGCGTCTTGCCATCGTAGAGAAGCTCCACGCCGGTGGCTTGCTTAGCGTCCAAGGTCAGCCGAGTGACCAACGCGTGAGTGAGTACCGTCAGGTTCGGCCTGTCCATGTACGGAAAGGTATAAGACCGGAATATCGACTGGCGTTTTCCATTGCGGACCAACAAGTCGATGATAGAGGCGCCGCCGTCGCTTTCCATCAAGCGGCCGTTTTGATTTTCAAACGTCGGGATCCCGACCGAGTGTGCTCCTTCCACCATAGCCGGAGCGACCGAGTTGGGATCAGGCGCGGGTTGAACGAAAACCGGTCCTCCCGTTCCGCGGTACTTTGGGTCCGGCGCGCCATGCCAATTTTCAATGCGACGGTAGATATCCAGCACCTCGCGCCGCAGCCCGACTTTAGGCGAGTCTTGGCAGGTGTGCTGTCGATGGAGCTAGCCGCATAGATTAAGGCCTGAACTCAGAAACGTGGCTTGGACACCTTTACTGAGTCCGCTTGGGACCCGTAAGCAACCGTCGCTTGCGGCAAGCGCTGCTTCCGAAAACCTTCACAGAAGCGGTCCTCTGGGCAAGACTGCGGAAGGTCTCGACCCTCTTCGATGCTCCCGCTTCAAACCCTCAAGCAGTCAGAGATAAAACAATGGCATCAAGAGCTTTACGGGCATCGTCTGGCGCGAGCTGCGCCGCTGTTCCGGCTTTTGATCGGGGGCATGCTGGGGAGGCCCGTGAGACCACTAAAAAAGCCGCCGATCTGTCCTCATCTGTACGCAAACCCTCGTTTTGGAGTGGACAAAATGGAACACCTTTTAACCGCTGTTATAGTAGCTCCGTTTGTCATTACCATGGGTGGCTTTGCCGTCGCCATTGCCTTTGCGCCCGCAGTGCCACCCGAGATCGCACCGGCAACCGATCACGATCACGACAGCCGCCCGCTTATCTTGTTTCGTGGGGGATCAGCTTGGGAGAAGCCTCGATGAACCAGCATGTTCCGCCGCCTGTGCCTTCCGTAATCCCGCCGCCGGCCGTTGACGTTCCTCGCGCGCAGGTTGATGCGATAACCTGCATGATTGAGATTATCGATGAGCCCTATACCGGCGATGACTTGGCCGATTATCATCTTCGGCGGAACAAGTGCGAGGCGGCCCGCGTGCTGCTTCAACTAAAGACTCGGATGCTCAAGGAGGTCGCATGGAATTCATCGAGGAGCGGCGGCAGAAGGCGGTAGAACTGATTGCGAAGATGCGGGAATCCCAATGATCGCGCGCGCCATCCGTCTCCTCCTTGCTGGCGGCTTCCTTGCCTGTCGCGCATGTCGCCCCGGTTGCGGAAAGGGCAGCGCTTGGGGTGACGCGCGTTGAAGACCTGGCGCCCGAGGCGATTGCCCGCCCCTTGGGCAAGATTCGAGCCGCTTGCAGGATAGACCGGATCTCTCACCGGCTCGAAAGCCAGAGCGAGAGTGGCGACGCATGCGACCGAGGAGAACCATCTTCCGATGCGCAAAGGCTGCCTAGAGAGGTTCGCTAATGCTTTGGACCCATCAAACAACGTCAGGCGCCTTCCGGCTGGCGAAGGTCGCGTTGCGAGTGTTGCAAGAGAAGGGCGCCTTGAACCTCTCGCCGGAAGCCCTGGCGCGCGAGGTCGTCGACGTCGTTTACGAGCGGGCGCCGCTGGAGAGCCGGGCCATGGCCTTCCAGAGCGTGCTTGAGATAACCATGATTCTTTTCAACAAGCTTTTCTGCATCGGTTGCGGCAGGCCGGAGCTTGGCAAGCTGCCCGGCGAGGACGAGCTGGCCTATGCCGCACGCCTTAAGTTCGAGGAAGCCGAGGTGGCTAATTTAATCTCTAGCCTTGCCACGAATAATTGATACTGCCACAGTAT
This sequence comes from Methylocella sp., assembly GCA_036008425.1. GTDB lineage: Bacteria > Pseudomonadota > Alphaproteobacteria > Rhizobiales > Beijerinckiaceae > Methylocapsa. The sequence goes on from DASYNQ010000270.1 coordinate 3,210, forward strand.
TTCACCGCCAGCCAATACAGTCCACATTGCCCTCGCCCGGCGGTAAGTCCTAAATCGTTATGGCTCGGCCCTTACAGGCGCAGCTTGCCTTTCTTCGTCCGGGAGGCCGCAAAAGTTACAACTTCCCCACCAGCCACCACGCCACGAGAAAAACGCAGACACTGACCCCGACGGCGAGTAACACATTTAACTACTGCACTACTCATCCGGCCGAACCTGCCGCTGCCGCGATCATGATTAAAGTTTTGCTCATTTCCGTGTTCCCTTCCTGAGTTTCACTCCGCCGTTGCCCCCGTCAAACATCACCCCAGCTATTTCGAGCGCGATCCTGATTGCTTGCACCTTCTCGCGACTGACAGCCCTGCGCTCTTTCTCAAAGTCATAGACGGTCGACAGACCCACGCTTGCGGCTCTTGCAAGATCCGTCTGGCTCCAATCGAGAAGCCCGCGGGCGCCTCGGCATTGACTCGGGGTCATTTCCATGACCGCAAACTTAACAAGCATTTGCGCGATTTGCTACATTTCAAGAAAAATCATTGACACAAATAGAGTCTTCCCTTATATATAGCAAGCGTAATTCTTGAACGCAAGGAGCAAAACATGACACGCCAAATTTCCAAACCGAATATTTTCTGGGCGCCTTCGCTCGAAACCGCCCGGAAAATCGACGACGAAGATACGGTGAAGTCAGTCGAGACCGCCAGGTATCGCTTCGCGGCAAGCATGGGCGATCTCGAACGCTGCTACGATGAAGAGGCAGGCAGGCTGCGCGCCGCGTTCGTCGCGGAAGTAGCCGCGCTTTACCAAAGCGAAGCCGCATAGTCACAAGCCCTTGCCGGGAACCCGGCAGGGGTTTTTCGCAAAATAGGAGGAGCAAATGACGGTTATTCCTTTCCCGTCGCCAAAGGACTTCGCGCCGCCGGCCATCGCGACAGACGCTATGGTGGACTTGATTTTCTCACTGATTTTGGACCGCGAGGCCGAGCTTGTAGCGCTAGTTGAGGCTGAGGCCGATGCGGGATTTCCGGGGCAAAAAGAGTCGGAGCTGGCCGTTGTTCGCGCGCTCCTTCGGCTAATCCTTTCACCAAACGCTCGAATGCCGCTCTCGCGTCTGCAATGACGCTCGGCCGCATAGGAGGAACCCATGACAAAATCAACTTCACCGGCGGCCAACACCGGGTTGCCCGCCATCGATCGGCGTTCCGTGGTTTGTGGCCTCGGTACGGCCGCCGTCGCCGGCGTTCCGGCGCTTGCGAGCGCCGCTCCAATGAGCGATGACCCTGTTTTTCAGGCGATGGCCGCGCTCGAACAGCTGAGAATTCACGCCGAAGAATCGGAGGCGGCCCTTTCGATTGCCGAGGATGCGATCTTCGACGCCACGAGAAGAAATGTGTGGCCATATGTGATACTCGCCGGCGGCGAGGAAATGAAAACTCATGAGCAAATCGACGCTCATTTCACCCCGGCGTTTGCAGACGAAGAGCAATTCAATAACTTCGTCGAAAGACTTCGCCCGCGTCATCTGTCCGACGCCGAACGCGCCGAACGTGACCGGGCGCGCCAAGCCGCTCACGACGAACTGCGCCGGAAAGAAGCGGAAATTGCCGAAGTCGAACAGCGCACGGGATATCGAGAAATCGAGGCGCAAAAGGACTCTGCCAACGGCGCTGTTTGGGACGCCGAATACGAAGTCATGGAGACCAAGCCGGCCACACCGGCTGGCGCTGTTGCCTTGCTGCGTTTCGTTGCGGACTTGATAGAGGTTTTCTATCTCCCGGACGACGATGAGCACGAGCACTACGTCGGGGCCATACGCAATGTGGCTGATTTCTTCGAAGGGTGCGCTTAGGCATGATGCTGCGCGTCCAGCCTTAGCTATCCCACCTATAAGCTTCGCGCGTTGTGCCGGGTCTTGCGGCGGCTACGCGCGGGGCGCCTTTCTTGGCCCGAGGGGTGGTGAGTTCGCGGCGAAAAACAAGCAGAGTCGTTATTGCGAGGACGATTATTGAAGGCAGCACATCGGACATGATGAATCCTCCGGCGTTTCCGATGCAAGCTGGCGAGGCGTTTGACTGGAAAGGCCACGTCTTGAGCTTGTGCCGAACCAGTCGCCCTGAACCTCACACTCCCGCGGCAACAAAGAGATCCTTGCCGCGCAAGAGATGTTCGGCTCGGCATTTTGTCAAAACTTCGACAATGTCCCGCCCCGGCATATAATGGATAGCTGGTGTGGGAATGGTGCAACACGGCGGGGCGATAGGGCAACGCGGCGCTCGCCTTTAGGAGTTCTAGGCATCGTCTTCCCCTTGGTTCCAAAAAAACAGTTCACATCCACTCTCATCTAGGATGCGCAACCCATCCGGTTTCTGGGGCATTTCCAGTGTCTCCAAAAGCGATCTCGCCTTCACCTTTGCGGCGTCAAGATCATCAACGATCACCGAAAGCCGATCTAGCGTAGCGTGTGCGTCATCGTTCGGCCTAATGCGGAAAAATTCTATGGTGAAAATCATCCCAGATTCCCTTGCATTGTGCCAAGCATAGCATGGGAAGTTGGGGCCGCGCGAGCGGCGCAAAGGGGGGTAGTGGGTCAGTCTGAATTTTAAAAATGAGACAGCCGAATTTGGGTCCGGCTGTGCGCGCGCTGTCGCTGCGCGGCTTTGCAGTCATATTTGCAGCCTAGCGCGTCCGCCCTTTACGCCGCCAAGTCGCCCGCGCTCGACCGCAGCCGGGTCTTTGCCCTGTTCTTCTGGCGTGGGCTCCCGGTCCTCGACCTGACCGAAGGCGATATCGGCAAGCAACCTAGCGAGCTGATTGGGGTCGCGTGGGCGCTTTTCGCCTCTGGGGCCTCTAGGCAAATTGGACCTTGCTGAGTCGCTTGAGGATTACCTCTGCGGTCTCTAAAACACGAGCCTTGCCGTCCTCCCCAACCCCGGCAAGAAACCAAATCACTGACCCCTTTTCGTCGCATTCAATCGAACTCACATTCGCAAGATTGACGTGAATAGTCTTCCCGCCGTCCTGCAAAGTAAGCTTGACCCATTCTGATGCCATTGTCCTCATCTCCTTTGCGTGAGGTATAGCATGGAGAGGCACGAACGCGCGAGTGCTTGGCAAGGGCATCAAATTTCAGACTGACCCACTACCCAAAGGGGGCACACAATAAGAAGCCCCGGCAAATGGCCAGGGCTGTGTCGCGGATGCGAGCCATATCTCCTGAATGTAGTCGCACGCTGTAGAGCTGCACCACATCGCGGCATAAACTATAGTTAATGCTTGGCGCTAACAAATCAAGAGTGCCGAGGCGCTCCCAGAATGAGCATGGCAACGCGACGCGGGCGGAGGCCCCTGACCTGGGGGGCAGGATCAGGGGCTGCGCCTGGTGGATAGCCGGGAGAGGGCCAGCCACAAATGCAACAGGCGTCTTCGCGGGTCCTGGAGAACCGGGCGATTGCCAGCTATCGCTTCAGGGCTCTAAAAGTTCCACCTGGAACGCCGAGTGAGCCTGGCACGGCGGCTGCGCGCGGGAGGGTCGCAAGGTCCGACCAACAGCCGATCGGCGCCAAGGGGGACGTGTAATCGAGGGAGGGCGCCGTTAGGGCTCGCTCATCTTCCGGCCCGGGAGCACCAAGTCTAATTTAGCCAATGCTTTGAGGAGGTAATTGCTGTACGGCAAGCGCCCAACAAATGCCTCCGTGCGCTCGGGTTCCAGGGCCCACGCAAATAAAAGCGCCGCCAGCACCAATAGCGGCAGGGTAATCCAAACGAAAGCACCCACGACCGCGGCAAGAACCGCAACCGCCAGGGCAATTCCCAT
>DASYNQ010000271.1:0-3275 GCA_036008425.1 Methylocella sp.
GCGGAAAATTGCCGACAAGACGTTTCGCCACGGGATCATACTCCTCGGATAACAAGCCAAGATCGTTGCGTAGCGCGAGCAAGCGCTCGAACAAGCCGCGCGCCTCATCGAGCCTTCCCAAAAGCACGAGATTATCGACGAACCAGAAGCTGCAGGCGAGAAATACGCCCTCGCCGCCCGGCAAGCCGTCCTCGGTTGTTTGCGTATCGTAGCGGCGCACGAACCCGTCCACCATCAAGCGGCGCTCGATCGCCTCGACGGTGCCGCGCACGCGGTTGTCTTCGGGGGGCAAGAAACCGGCGAGGGCGATCATGAGAAGGCTCGCGTCGAGTACTTTTCCGCCATAGCTCTGCGTGAAAACGCCGAGCTCCGGATCGAATCCCTTCGCGCAAACATCGTCGTGAATGCGCTGGCGCAGGCGCCGCCAATGGTAGAGTGGCCCGACAAAGCCGAATTCCTCGATGCTTTTGACAGCGCGATCGAACGCGACCCAGGCCATGATTTTCGAATAGGTGAAATGCCGCCGCGGCCCGCGCACCTCCCAGATACCTTCGTCAGGCAATTCCCAGATCGCTTCAAGATGCTTCAAGAGCTCGATTTGAAGCATCCAATCGGCGGCATCGGTAACAAGCCGCCGCTTGCGGCTTTGATACAACGCATCGAGAACCTCGCCATAAATATCGAGCTGCAACTGACCGGCCGCCGCATTGCCGACGCGCACCGGTTGCGAGCCGGCGTAGCCGGAAAGCCAGGGAAGGGTGTATTCCGGAATATAGCGCTCGCCACCCAGTCCATAGAGAATTTGCACCCGCGCGGGCTCGCCGCCGAGTGCCCGGATCAGCCACGCGCGCCATCGCATCGCCTCATGGGCATAGCCCGCGTTCATCAGCGCGAGCAAAGTGAAGGTCGCGTCGCGCAGCCAGCAGAAACGGTAGTCCCAATTGCGGGAGCCGCCCAATTGCTCCGGCAGCGAGGTGGTCGGCGCCGCGATGATACCGCCGCTTGGCTGAAAAATGAGAGCGCGTAGCGTGAGCAAGGAACGGATCACCGCCTCCGACGATTGCCCCGCGCCTTCGAATGGCCGCGACCAGGCGGTCCAGTTCCGTTCGGTTTGTTCGAGCGCTTGATAAGGATCGATGGCGCTGGGCACACCCTCGTAGGAAACGCCATGGCTCAGCGTAAAATCGACCGTTTCCCCGGCGGGAACGGCGAACTCGGCGACATGAGTCCGGCCTCTCGGGCGAAGTGCTATCGGCGCGCGCAGGATCAAGCGGTTGGGTCCCGCGACCGCCCGCAGACTTCCGTCGTCGTACCGGCGCACCCATGGCACGACCGCGCCATAACCGAAACGGATGATGAGTTCGGTGCGGAATGTGACGCTGCCGCTTATGCCGCGCACCAGGCGGACAAGATGCGAGCCTTGGACTTTCGCCGGCATGAAATCGGTGACAATGGCAACGCCGCCGGCCGTCTCGATCGTGGTCTCGAGAATCAACGTATGGCCGCGATACGCGCGCGTCATTTTAGCGCTCGGATCGGCGGGAGCGATCGACCATCGGCCGTTGTCCGTGGTGCCGAGGAGATTGGCGAAACAGGCGGGAGAATCGAAGCGCGGCCAGCAAAGCCAATCGACGGAAAGGTCGCGCCCGACGAGGGCGGCCGTCTCGCAATCGCCGATGATCGCGTAGTCTTCGATGTTCAAGGTCATGCGCCAGCCTCGGGGGTCAGGATTCGAGCCAAAACCTATCTTAGCACCTGCACCCTCGTCCTAAGGAGCGCTCCCTAAGGATCGCGTCTCAAAGAATGCGCCGCGTGGCTTCCGAGGCGCCATCGTGCTTCGAGTGCAACTTTCCGGACGAAGGCTTTCGCGAGGGCTGGAAGCTGTTCTAGCGCCAATGATGATATTGCCGCCAGTAGGGCGTTGGCAAAAGCTGCTGATGCCGGTGACGATGCCAGGGCCTCGGATTGCCAAGCGCGTTAGGGCCGAGACTTTGCGGAACCGGATCGGCGAGCAAACCCCGATGCGCGCTCGTTCCAGGCGATGCGCCACCGATCTGCGCATTGGGGCCAAGCAGTTCCGGATAAGGCACGGGGATGAGCTGTTGTCCGGCCGCGCCCGCGGAAATAGACGATAATTCCGCAAGTAGAGCCGCCGCGATGAGTGGCGGAAACATTTCGCTCACCGCCTCTTCCCCTTAAAAGCCCGCGTTCCGCTCTTCCCCGCGCTCGAACGCGGTTTGGCCTCGCCGCCGCCGAAATTATGCGGTCCCATCTCGGCATCGGTCGGCTTGTGCGGCCGGCTCATTGGAACATTGGCGGCGCGTCCATATTTGCGTTCGCCTGCAAAAGCCCCCGCTTCCGCCTCGACTTCGCGCTGGCTCGCCAGCGGATCGCCCGCGATCGCGAGTTCGACCGCTTGCAAGCGTTTCAATTCGTCGCGAAAGCGGGCGGCCTCCTCGAAGTCGAGATTGGCGGCGGCGGCGCGCATGCGCTTTTCGAGATCGGCGATCGTCGCCTTGAAATTATGTCCGGCGAGAATTTCCGGCACGCCAAGTCCGGCATCGGCGGTGACATGGTCCTGCTCATAGACCGAGCCCAAAATGTCCGCGATCCCGCGTTTGATCGAGGCGGGCGTAATCCGATGCGCGACGTTATACGCCTGTTGCTTTTCCCGCCTGCGGCTTGTCTCGGCCATGGCTCGCGCGATCGACCCCGTCTCGCGATCGGCATAGAGGATCACCTTGCCATCAATATTCCGGGCCGCGCGGCCAATCGTCTGAACAAGCGACGTTTCGCTGCGCAAGAATCCTTCCTTGTCGGCATCGAGGATGGCAACCAAGCCGCATTCGGGAATATCGAGCCCCTCGCGCAAAAGATTGATCCCGACGAGCACGTCGAAAGCGCCGAGCCGCAGGTCGCGGATAATTTCGATTCGCTCGATCGTGTCGATGTCGGAGTGCATGTAGCGCACCCGCACGGCGTGTTCATGCAAGTACTCCGTGAGATCCTCCGCCATGCGCTTGGTCAGCACGGTGACGAGGGCGCGGTAGCCTTTTGCCGCTACCTCGCGCACCTCGCCAACAAGGTCGTCCACCTGCGCGCGGGCGGGCCGAACCTCCACCGGCGGATCGATGAGCCCTGTCGGGCGGATGACCTGCTCGACGAAAACGCCTCCCGTGCGCTCCATTTCCCAGGGGCCTGGCGTCGCCGAGACATGGATCGACTGCGGCCGCATCGCGTCCCATTCCTCGAAACGCAAAGGCCTGTTGTCGAGG
>DASYNQ010000272.1:0-2821 GCA_036008425.1 Methylocella sp.
CCATGAAATCTGGAACAAACGGATTTCGACGGCGCGGCTCAATCGCTGGCTTGGCGCCACCCTCGAACAGACCCCGCCGCCCGCGGTCGCTGGGCGGCGCATCAAAATCCGCTACATGACCCAACTCCGCGCGCGGCCGCCTTACTTCATCCTTTTCGGCAATCAGCTCGACGCTCTGCCCGCGAGTTACCAACGCTTTCTCGCCAATGGCCTGCGCCAAGCCTTCGATTTGCCGGGCGTCCCCATCCGTATCTCGAAAAAAACCAGCGACAATCCCTACGCGGGGAAGAGATCGCGGCAGGGGTCAGGAGGTGGCCGAACGCGGCCGCCTCGTGCTACCTAAATGGCAGCGGCGCAAAGGTTAATTTGCACGCGGGCGATTGCTTTTCAACAGAGAGCTGAAAAGGCGCCGGGAGTGGGAAACGCGCCTTGGTGGGGGAGGTAGGACTCGAACCTACGAAGGCTTAGCCAGCGGATTTACAGTCCGCCCCCTTTGCCGCTCGGGACACTCCCCCAAATGCACGTAGGCATGGGCGCACGCGCTTATGCGAACCGGGCTTGCCACTGTCAACTCAAAACGCCCGGCAGAAATTCCGCCGCATTGATGCTTTGCGTTGCGCGCCGAGAGTTGCCGTGACAGGAACTAAGCTCATCCTCCAACGTTCTGGACCCGCGATTTGACGCGCGACAAATCCAAACTTTCAAGGGCGAAGACCGGCGCATCCGGCAAGCATCTCAAGGCGCCGGATTCTACTCCACGCCAAACCGCCCCCGCCAAAACCTGGTGCCCGGAGCTTCGTCCGGCCGGCGCGGGGACCAGCGGGCAAAACCTCGCGCGGGCCGAGGCGCAGATGTTCCGGCGTGCGGCCAGCGGCGTCGCTGTTCTTTATGGCTTTCACGCGGTGCGCGAGGCGTTGCGCGGCAAGCGACGAAAAATCCTCGATATTTATGCCACGGAAGCCGCCTCCCGGCGACTCGAGGGCGAAATCGCGGGGGCTGGCCTCTGTCCCCATATCGTCGCGTCCGAGGACCTCTCCCACCGTCTTGGCGCCGGCGCCGCGCATCAAGGCGTCATGCTCGAGGCTCTGCCGCTGGAGCCCCTCGACCTTTCGGACATCGTATCGCGAAGCGGCATCGTGCTCGTGCTCGATCAGATCACCGATCCGCATAACGCCGGCGCCATCCTGCGCACGGCGGCGGCATTCGGCGTCGATGCGGTGGTCGTTACGCACCGTCACGCGCCGAAAATGGCGGGCGTCGTGGCAAAAGCCGCTTCCGGGGGCCTCGAACATGTCGCAATCGTCGGCGTGGTCAATCTCGCCCGCGCGCTCGAACGGTTGGGGAGCACCGGCTATCTGCGCCTCGGCCTCGAGTCCGAAGCGGAACTAAATCTGGCGCAGACGCCCTTGCGGCGGCCGATCGCGCTCGTGCTCGGCGGCGAAGGTAAGGGGCTGCGGCGCCTCAGCCGGGAAAATTGCGATTTTCTCGTGCGCCTCGATATGCCCGGCGCGATCAAGACCCTAAATGTCTCGAATGCCTGCGCCGTGGCGCTGACCCTCTTGCACAGGGAGGCGGTGAGATAGACCTATTCCTCGCCCTGTCCCGTGTCGACGCGCGCGGCATAGGTCCAGGGTCGCCACCACCGCGCATCGCTCGGCAAGGTTTTTGGCACCGGATCGAACCCGGCGGTACCCCAAGGGTGGCAGCGGCAAAACCGAGCAATGCCCATCGCGCCCCCCGCCCAAATCCCATGCCGCGCGATCGCCTCGTCCATAAAGGCCGAGCAGGTTGGCAAATGCCGGCAATGGGTCCCGGCGATCGCGGACAGCGTGAGCTGATAGGCGCGGATCACAAAATGTGCGCTGAAACGGCCGGTCCGAGCCAAAAATTGCATAAGTCTTGACGCCGCGCGGCTCATAATTGTGGTCGAGTGTGGCAGATATGCACTGGCGGGCCCGAATGCGACAGCTCATAATACCAATTCTCGCTGATCATGACCGATAAGCCTTCAACTGGCCGAGGCGTCGATAGGGCGTTTCTGTCCGCTTTTCGTTGCATCTCTGCCACAGTCGACCACAATTATGAGCCGCCCGGCGTCAAGACTTATGCAATTTTTGGCTCAGACCGGCCGTTTCGGTGCACATTTTGTGATACGCGCCTATCAGCTTACGCTGTCGGCGATCGCCGGGACCCATTGCCGGCATTTGCCAACCTGCTCGGCCTATATGGACGAGGCGATCGCGCGGCACGGGGTTTGGGCAGGGGGCGCGATGGGCATTACCCGGCTTTGCCGCTGCCACCCTTGGGGCACCGCCGGGTTCGATCCGGTGCCAAAAACCTTGCCGGCCGATGCGCGGTGGTGGCTTCCGTGGAGCTATGCCCGACGCGGCCACGATGGACGCAGCGAGGAATAGGTCTATCCCGCCAAACCCGCGTGCAAGAGGGTCAGCGCCACGGCGCAGGCATTCGAGACATTGAGGCTCTTGATCGCGCCAGGCATATCGAGGCGCACCAGGAAATCGCAGTTTTCCCGACTGAGGCGCCGCAGCCCCTTGCCTTCGCCGCCGAGCACGAGGGCGATCGGCCGCCGCAAGGGCGTCCGCGCCAGACTTAGCTCCGCTTCCGAGTCGAGGCCGAGGCGCAGATAGCCGCTGTCCCCTAACCGTTCGAGCGCGCGGGCGAGGTTGACCACGCCGACGATCGCGACATGTTCGAGGCCGCCGGAAGCCGCTTTCGCCACGACGCCCGCCATTTCCGGCGCGTGGCGGTGCGTCGCTACCACGGCATCGACGCCGAAAGCCGCCGCGGTGCGCAGGATCGA
>DASYNQ010000273.1:0-2838 GCA_036008425.1 Methylocella sp.
GGAGATCTTGGAATTCGCGCCCCGGCAATCGCCGCGCTTGGTGACGAAATTATAGATCCCGCCCCGGCCGTCCGCATCGCCCGGATACCAGTTCTGTACCGTCGAATATTTGATCTCGGCATCGTCAAGCGTGATCAGCTCGACGACCGCGGCATGCAGTTGATTTTCGTCGCGCTTGGGTGCCGTGCAGCCCTCGAGATAGGAAACGTAGCTGCCTTTATCGGCGATGATCAACGTGCGTTCGAACTGGCCGGTGTTTTGTTCGTTGATCCTGAAATACGTCGAGAGTTCCATCGGGCAGCGAACGCCCGGGGGAACATAAACGAAGGACCCGTCGGAAAATACGGCGCTATTTAGCGTCGCGTAGAAATTGTCCGTCGTGGGCACCACCGATCCGAGATATTTCCGGACGAGATCTGGATGGGTATGCACGGCTTCCGAGATCGGACAGAAAATCACCCCGGCCCTGGCCAGTTCCTCCTTGAAGGTGGTGACGACCGATACCGAGTCGAACACCGCATCGACCGCAATTCTGCGGTCCGGGCCGATGCCGGCAAGCGCCTCCTGCTCACGCAACGGAATTCCGAGCTTTGCGTAAACCTTCAGAAGCTCTGGATCGACTTCGTCGAGCGATTTCGGACCGGCGGCCGTCTTGGGCGCGGAATAATAGTAAAGATCCTGATAATCGATCTTCGGAAAGTCCACCCTGGCCCAGCGCGGCTCTTGCATCGTCAGCCAGCGCCGGTAGGCGCCGAGCCGCCATTCGGTCAGCCAGGTGGGCTCGTCCTTTTTCGCCGAAATGAACCGGACAATGTCTTCATTGAGACCCTTCGGGGCTTTGTCGGATTCAATATTGGAGAAAAAACCATACTTATATTCGCTGACGTCGATCGCCTTCACGCGATCGACGGTCGCTTGGACCGCAGGCATGCCATTCTCCTCACCTTGGCGGTTTCAAGGACCGCTGGTTCAGATGTCGTAGAGTACCCTATAAAGTAGCGGAAGGGAACCCGATAAAGTGCGGGCAAGAAACCCAACCGGTATTCGGCGGGAAATAGCCCGGTTGTTCATGCGGCGGACTTGTCCCGCCTTGCTCTGATTGTGCTGACCGTCCTTTCAAGAGCCTGGATGAACGACGTGCAATCTTCACGCCGCGAATTCCACCCGAGACTGACCCTGATTGCGCCTCCAGCCACGTCCGGTTCCACGCCCATCGCGCTCAAGACATGCGAACGCTTCACCTTTCCCGACGAACAGGCCGAACCCGACGATACCGCGATACCCTCCAAATCCAAAGCGATAAGCAACACGTGCGCCTCGATGCGGGGCAGGGCGAAGCACGACGTATTCGGCAATCTTTCCGCCCCGCCAAAAAACACCGCGTCGGGCGCGACGCGCGAAATGTCCGCCTCCAACTCGTCCCGCCAGGCGGAGTGGGCCGCGGCTTCCTCCGGCAGCCGGACCCCGGCGGCGCATAGGGCAGCGGCCATTCCGGCAATGCCGGCAACGTTCTCGGTTCCGGCGCGCAGCCCCCGCTCCTGGCCGCCGCCGCGCAGGAGCGCTTCTTTTATGTGGTAAGAGTCTGAGCGAAAACAAACCGCCCCGACGCCTTTCGGGCCGCCGAATTTATGCGCCGAAAAGACGATCGCGTCCGCTCCCAAGTTCCCGATGTCACAATTGATCCTGCCCGCCGCCTGAACCGCATCGCAGACCAGAAACCCGCCCGCCGGATGAATCATCTCCGCCGCGGCCGCGACGGGCTGAATAACTCCCGTCTCGTTGTTGGCGGCCTGAAGGGCCAACATAATGCGATGCCCCGCGGCGCCCGCGCGGGCGAGGGTGGCGCCAAGTGCCTCGAAATCGAGCACGCCTCGAGATGTCAGACCGGCAAGTTCAAGTCGCCCGGCTGCAAAACGGTGGCCCGCGAGGACAGCGGGATGTTCCCCGGCACTTGCCACGAGCAGGTCAAAGGGCCTTTTTTCGTCCGGCGTCTCGATAGAAGGCGTCAGCGCCAAATTCAGCGCCTCCGTCCCTCCCGAGGTAAAAACGATATTTTTGGGCGCGACCCCGGCAAAAGCGGCCACCTCGGCACGGGCAGCTTCGATCATGGCCCGCGCGGTTCGCCCTTCGGCATGGACGGAGGAGGCATTGCCGCAAAGATCGAAGGCCGCGCACATTGCCTCGCGCGCCGCAGGATGCAGGGGCGCCGTGGCGTTATGGTCAAGATAAACGCGAGTCCGCGACACGAAAGAAATCCGCAACCTCCGCAAATTATCGAATTGAGTTGAGCGGACGGGCGACCTGCCTGCTCCTAATGCTTAGAATACAAAAGAGCTTGCAATCCATTGGGGCATACGTGCTAGAAGATCCGCCGGGATTGCAAGGATTTCGCGGCGCCCAGCATTGGCCCGCGTCCCTTGCGCCCAATTGCCACACGTCATTTTAAGGCGCCGCGCGGCTCCCAAAGTCAAGCGAGCCACAAACGCCGCCAATGCGCGCCGGGAATACGCGCCAATAATGCGCGCAAGGAATGCGCGCAAGGTGGGAAACGTCGAATTGCACGGAAAATCCGCCTGATCGTTGAGGGCCGCTTGCGTCGCGTAGCCGCGCGCCAATCGCAGGGGAGTAAGCATGCCCGAGGTCAAGTTCAATGGTTCCTGCGGCCGCATCGAGGGCCGGTTTCATCCCTCGACGATCCGCGGCGCGCCGATCGCGATCATCTTGCACCCGCATCCGCAATTCGGCGGGACGATGAACAATCAGATCGTCTATAATCTCTATTATACGTTCGCGGAACGCGGCTTTTCCGTGCTGCGCTTTAATTTTCGCGGTGTCGGG
>DASYNQ010000274.1:0-9309 GCA_036008425.1 Methylocella sp.
CAGGGTTATCCGGCTGCAACACCGCGAGATTTGCCTGGAACGGCCCAGCCTCTTGGGCCGATCGCCGCTCACGCGACAGGCCGCGATCGGGACGGCTGCACCCCGGTAGCAAGCCTTTCGCGCTTACCTCCGTCTTGGACCTTCTGTGTCACAACGGCGCTTTTATGTATCACATCGAGGCCGCCGCGGGCAGTCTTGTTTAGGGTTCGAACGGGAGACGAACGAATCGCGCCCGAATCGCTGACTTGCCGTAAATCCTTGTTTGTTCACCACAATATATGGATAGGAAAGACGACCAGCCCCCAGAAATTGTGAAAAGCGGCATTATTGGCGGCCCTGAAACCCTGCGCGAACAGGGACTCGGAAGGCCCTTCCTGTCAATAGGACTTTACGGCGATTTTCGACGTTGGCCGGAGCCGAAAACTCTGGACCGCGCCGATTAGGCGGCGCTTATCGCAGGAAGCGGTTCGGCCTCCGAATGCGAAAAATAAAGCCGCGTGATCCGGTCATTATAGGCAGCGAGGTTGGGGTGGCGCTCCGCCGCGGTACGGATCGGCGTCTCGAACACCGGCGTGAGAAAGCTCGCGACGAAGGCGAAGACCGTCGCATCCGCCCCGCAGGGCTTTTCGCCCATCAAAAAAGCCTTGTCCCCTAAAAGGGAAGCAAGCGCATTGATGTCGGCAATCCCGAGGGCGTCCCGCTCGGCTCGCGTATGGCGCCCACACCCTTGTAGTTTCAATGTCTTTGCAACTTTGCGGGCAACTAGGCTTTGCACGATCGGCCGGAGGGGCATTGGCACGGTTTTGAAGAATTGGGCCGGCCCCTTGGCAAAAAATTGGCGTTATCGAGCCAGCGCGTCGCCACCAAAGCGAAATAAAGATGTTCCTCGCACATTTTCTCGGCCGCCCAGGCTCCTGCCCTCTGTTCCGGCGTGAGCCGGCATCGAAATCGAAACCATATTTTTTCTCGATGTGAAAGCGGACGAATGTCGAATCGGCAACGATCAGGCCACCGTCATTGATATAAGGCAGCTTGCCTTTCGGCGCCTTGCCATACCCGCCGCGATTTTCGCTATACTCAAGACCAGCAAATTTCAACAGCAGCATGGCTTTGATAACGAAAGGACTTCCATCTGGAAGCCCGAAGTAAGGCCCAAATGTGTAGAGCGTGATCATGGCGGGAGGCTCCATTTCGAGGACTGCGCTGCACGTGCGTTCCGCGGCGGGGCATCACTCTGCATTGCAAAAAATTTGGCCACTGAAATTCAGGCGATGACCTTCCTGAAGGGATTGGGTGGCGAGACATTGGCAACAGAGGAAAACGCCATGCGAGTCTTGCAAGTAGCGAAGTCACGGCCAACTGGCTATGTTCTTGCTGGTGTCATAGCAGCCAGTGGAGCCGCCTACATCTACGAATGGTTCGCCGCACCGGCCAGAAATGCCGGAGAGAACACTGCCGAATGCAGTCACGGTATAAAGAGGGGGATCATGACGCTGACACCATCGTGGCAGCGATAGAGTATCTTGCCTTCTTGAAAGCCGCCGAATATTTAGCGGACCGGTTCCTACCCCACTTAATATCCGGCCGACTTTGTTAACGAGTAGTGATCGCCGTCAGGTCCGAAGGCTCGACCGAAAATTCGACCGCGTCGACGACTGCGGTGCCGGCCAAGGTCATCAATGCGATATGGAAGGGCACGACGACATGCGCCCGCTCGATCGGCGCGAGCCAAGCCTCGATGTCCCTGTTTTCGGCCATGAATTTTGTCGATTTGGAGTCCCGCTTGTGACCGGAGACGGGCGTATAGCGCGCGGCGCAGACCGAAACCGGACCGGAGTATCCGTCGACCGCCACGTCTCTTACGCCAACGTAGTGGAGCGTGACATCGAATCGGACATAGCCGTCGTAGACCGGGATCGTCCGGTTGCACGCGGCGGGACCGACCAGAGGTTGGCCCTCGGGAACCGCCATGATCAGGGCGGTCGCCGGATCGAGAATGTTGCGCTTGTTCGCCGCGGTAACCGGCACTCTTCCTTCCTTGTCCTCGAAAGGCGGGAAGATCTCCACGGCCTTGACATTTCCGGCATCGAGCGACATCCGCACCGTCCGGCTCCCTTGGGAATTGGCGGACGTCGTAGCATATGTGGAAGGCGCAACGCCGCCTCTGCGCAGTGCGCCGGTCGCGGCGAGCGCCAGCTTGACATTCGTGATGATCGCCGCGACGCCGGTCAGCTTGACATTGAGATCGATTCGGTAGGTTGCCGGACCGAGCGACCCCGCGGCCGCCGCCTCCCCAATAGGAAAGCCGATAAGGCTCACCGTATAGCGCGCCCGGAATTCATCGGCGCGAGCCGAAGCCATGCCGGGGCCGACAACCAGCGCCCAAACAAGACCGAGCGTAACAAGCGGCGCGCGCGCTTTCCCTGTGAAATCAGTCATTTCAGCAACCGCGATCAGCCAACAAAAACTAGAACACCTGGTAAATCCGCCGCTTTCATGACTCGAAAGCCAGCGAATCGCATCGCCCAAGATGACATCATATCAGGATCGCAGGCAAACGCCATTGCCACGCCAACAGTAGCCCGCGCGGGTTTCCGCGCCGAAACGACGCTTTCTTCACATGCTTGACTTGCGAGACCGGATTTAGGCTATTGTCCGGTTTGGAGCGTCGGGAGTGTCGACGCCGGCGCGAAAGGGTTTCCAAGTGCCAAACATGCGTTGGGGGCACGGCTGGCGGGTTTTTGCGGCAAGCATATTTGTATGCGCCGGCGCGCGGGCGGCCTCGCCGGCCGACGCTGCCGGGCGCTACTCCATCCTGCGCGACGGCGGCAAGGATACCGGATGCATGCTGACCTTGAACAATCGAGGGAAGGCGCCGCGCAGGGAAACGGCTTCTCTAGCTCCCGGTTGTCGCGACCAGGGCATCGTGATTTTCGATCCGGCCGGTTGGCAAATCGTCAACGGCCGCCTCGTGTTGACCGCGCGCAAGGGGCATAAAACCTATCTTGACGCGCAACCCGACGGCACCTGGAAAAAAGACCCAAAAGAAGGCAAAAGCCTCACCCTGAAGAAATTGTAACGGGATATTTGAATTTTCCCGCGCGCCGCGGCCCACTTCAGGGATGACGGCGTTGAAAACCATGGTTCAAATTGAAAAACGCGGCGGAACCCGCCGCCGCGCCTCATATTGGCTTTATATTGGCTTTTGCTCTCAACCCTCGATCGCGGGTTTCTTCGGGCCGCCATGTGAGGCATGCCCTCCCTTGCGGCCGGCCTCGGATGCAAGCGTGTGATTGCGCGAAAAGCTGCGCTTGTTGGGATTCACGCTTTGACCGCCCTTGCGCCCGGCTTCGGCCGCCAACGCTGGGTTTTGCGAAAAACTCCGCTTTTCGTGCGGCACACTCTCGCCGCCCTTGCGCGCGATCGCCCGCTGCTTCTCGGGATCCATGGAGGCAAAGCCCCGCGTCGAAACCGACGATTTCTTGGAAGACTCCATTGAAGCGCTCATCGTTCCTCTCTCAAAAAATTACTGTCTACGTTGATATAGGTAATGTTTGGCACCGGTAAAGGTTGCTAACTCATTCAAGTTCGCGTGACCAGTTTGGCCGGGGCCCCGGGCTGAACTCGACGGGGTCCGAGGCGCTCGCCCTCGTGGCGGTCCCTACTTCAAGGAGCGGGCGTATCGGTCCGATCCGGCTTACACTAGTACGGAACTTATGACGACTTGGTGAACAGGAAGTCTAATGTCTTATGGATGCAATGTCGGAGGCACGCATTATGTCTTTGCGGATTTACGCATGCTACTTGCGCGCGCCTCGCCGGATCGCGCGGGCGACCGCCTCGCCGGTCTTGCCGCTGAATGCGGCGAAGAGCGCATCGCCGCGCGCATGGCCCTGGCCGATTTGCCGCTTGCGCGCTTTCTCGATGACCCCCTCGTGCCTTACGAAACTGACGAGGTGACACGGCTCATTCTCGATGCGCATGACAAGCGCGCCTTTGCACCAATCGCCGCGATGACGGCCGGGGAGTTTCGCGATTTTCTGCTGTCCGACGCGGCAACCCCCGAAACGCTGGCCCGCCTCGCGTCGGGAATCGCGCCGGAAATGGCGGCGGGAGTGTCGAAACTCATGCGTAACCAGGATTTGATCGCCGTTGCGAAAAAGATTTCTGTGGTCACGCGGTTTCGCACCACGATCGGTTTGCCAGGCTGCCTCTGCGTGCGCATCCAGCCCAATCACCCGGCCGACGATCTCACGGGCATCGGAGCGTCCATCCTCGACGGCCTCATGTACGGCTGCGGCGACGCCTGCATCGGGATCAATCCGGCATCGGACAGCGCGAAGCAGGCCTTGGCTCTTCTCGAACGGATCGAGGAGCTGCGTTTGCGCTTCGAAATTCCCATGCAATCCTGCGTGCTCGCCCATGTGACGACTACCATGCAGGTCATGGAGGGGGGAGGTCCGGTCGATCTGGTTTTTCAGTCGATCGCTGGGTCCGAGGCGGCCAACCGCGCGTTCGGCGTGAACCTCGCGCTTCTCGACGAAGCCTATTCTGGCGTCCAGGCGCTGCACCGCGCTCCGCCTGGCGCCAATCTCCTGTATTTCGAAACCGGCCAGGGCGCGGCGCTGTCGGCGCAAGCGCATCACGGCGTCGATCAACAAACAATGGAAGCACGCGCCTATGCGGTGGCGCGGCGCTACGCGCCTTTGCTGGTCAATACGGTCGTGGGGTTTATCGGCCCGGAATACCTCTACGACGGCAAGGAGATCATCCGCGCGGGGCTCGAGGACCATTTCTGCGGCAAGCTGATGGGCCTGCCGATGGGCGTCGATGTCTGCTACACCAACCACGCCGAGGCGGATCAAGACGACATGGACAATCTCCTAACGCTTCTTTGCGTCGCCGGCTGCAACTATATCATGGGAGTCCCTGGCGCCGACGACATCATGCTCGGTTATCAATCGACCTCCTACCACGACGCGCTCTATGTACGCTCCGTATTGGGCCTGCGGCCGGCGCCGGAATTCGAAGCATGGCTCAAAGCCTTCGGCATCATGGACGCGAATTCGCGGGTGCGGCCAAGCCCTTCGGGAGGCGCCGCACGCCTCCTCGTGGCGGCGCCGCGATGACTCTGCCGCCCGGAGATTTCTGGGATTATCTGCGCCGCGCGACGCCCGCCCGCATCGCGCTCGGCCGCGCCGGCGATGGCCTGCCGACGCGCCGCGTGCTCGAATTCGAGCTCGCGCATGCCCGCGCCCGTGATGCGGTCAAGGCAAATCTCGATCCTGCCGCGCTGATCGCGGAGCTCGCCGCCTGGCGCCCCATTCTCGTGCGAAGCGAGGCAATGGATCGCGCAACTTTTCTGCAGCGGCCGGATCTCGGCCGCCACCTCGCGCAGGATTCGGCGCGGGCGCTCTCGCCAGGCAGGTATGACGCCACGATCGTCATCGCCGACGGGCTTTCCGCCGGCGCGGTACAGGTGCAAGCGGGGCCACTGTGCAAAATGCTGCTGGCGGCACAAAATTTCTCCTTTGCCACTCCGGTCGTGGCGCTTCAGGCGCGCGTCGCATTGGGCGACGAGATCGCGGCGAGGCAAGGCGCGGCCCTTGCCGTCGTGCTCATCGGCGAGCGTCCGGGCCTCTCCTCTTTTGAAAGTATGGGTGTTTATATCACCTTCGACCCGAAGCCGGGCGTGACCAAGGACGCCGAGCGGAATTGCGTCTCGAATATCGGCGGCCATGGCCTTTCCTTGGACGAGGCGAGGTGGCGCATCCTCGCCATCATGGCGCTCGCCCGGACGATCCGGCGCACTGGGACTTGCCTGAAGGAAGACGAAGCCCTCGCCTTGTTGCCTCCGGCGCCGGGAACATTCAACCAGATCGCGTGAAGTCCCGACGTCCGGCATAAATCAATTCGCTGGGCTGCCGGTCTTTGCCGCCGGGCGGATACCAGGTCCCATTCGCACTAAGTAAATTCAAATTGAAGAGCAAATCAGCGATTACCGTTGCGGCCAAGCGAACCTGGCCGGATTTTGTCGGTTAACCTGCCGGCCAACTGCCGTGAGTTGCCTGGTGAAACCAGGAACCCTGCAGGAACAACTAGTTTTTCTAGGGAAGAGTAACTTGAGCGTTCCAGCGCCATCCCACAGACCTAATCGCGCACTCGAACGTTCAAAAAGGACCCTCCCGATCGGGATCCAGGCCAGTGCGAGGAACGCGGCGAGAGTTAGGCCGGGATTTAAGGTGGGAGTTCCCAAGAATCGTTTGTCTTGGCTTTTTATTTCCTGCACGCTGCCGATGTGCGCCAGCGTCATTCGCATGTGGAGCCGTTGGTTCGAGATCTCTGCCTCGCTTGGCTTCTATCGCGCAGCCGGCGCCCTAGCAGCGGTCACGGGAGCCGCGCTTATCGTTTCATGGTGGCTGAACACGGGCAACGAATAGGGCGCGACGCATATCATCCCTAGCCAGAACTTATCGGTATCAATAAACGGCCGCCGTCTGGCTATCACCGAGGGGGGCGCCGGAACGGTGCCAGGATTTCCTCTGCCCGCGCGAAAAGCTCTGGCGCCACCTCGCGATCCGCCGCCGCGGCATTCTCCGTCACTTGTTCGGGACGGCTTGCTCCGATGATCGCCGAGGCTACCTCCTGTCTGCGCAAAACCCAGGCAAGCGCGAATTGGGATAAACTCAAGCCTGTTCCCCTTTCGGACATAAGCTTCACCTGTTGCACGGCCGCCAACACGGGAGCCCGCAGCCAGTATTCCGGCAGCATCGCGCCCATTGACACATGACCGGCCCTTGACCCCGCCGGCGGCGGTGCATCCGGCCTGTATTTGCCGGTCAGCACGCCTTGGGCGAGCGGCGACCAGACGATCTGGCCGATACCGAGTTCGGAGCAACGCGGAAAAATCTCGTCTTGCGGAAAGGGCCAAAGCATCGAATATTGCGGCTGACTCGACACGAAACGCGCGACGCCGGGCATTTTTGCCGCCGCCTCGATCTTGTCGAACGGCCATTCGCTAAAGCCAATATACCGCGCCTTGCCCTGACGGGCGGCCGCGGTCAAAGCCTCCATCGTTTCGTCGAGCGGAGTTTCCTCGTCAAAGCGGTGGCATTGATAGAGATCGATATAGTCTGTACCGAGCCGCTTCAGCGAAGCGTCGAGCTGCGTGACGATCTGCGCGCGGGACAGACCTCGGTCCGTGTCGCTCATTGCCCCAAAGACCTTGGTCGCCAGCATGTAGGATGTGCGATCGATGAGGTGCAGCGCCTCGCCAAGCACGCTCTCCGCCGCGCCGCGGCCATAAACATTCGCGGTGTCGAAGAAATTGATGCCGATGTCGAGCGCCTTATGGACGCAAGCGATTGCCTGGCGCTTTTCGACGCCGCCCGAATAAGTCAGCCATGAGCCCAGCGCAATGACTGGAACTTGCAAGTCGCTGACGCCAAGCTGGCGGTATTTCAAGCCGGAGCTCCCCAGACCAAGCATTTAAGGCGAAGGCGAAGTCCGCGCGGGCTACGTCGCCGGCTTCGACCGGGACACCCCGACCGGCTGCGAGCAAGACGCGCCGTCCGCACGCGATTACGTCACGGCATCGATGACGCGGGGCAGCCCCGGAGAATCCTAGACGCAAGCCCCCCGCTCTGCCACCCGCCCGTCGCCAGCCAGAATCCCTGGATCGCTTGCATTTGCTCCCGAGGGGTCCAGGCAATTTGGAATTGCAAGTGCTCCACGGCCGCGCGGCAACCAACACCTTACTTGAGATGCTGGGCGAGAAACTTGTTCATCTCGAACATTGTCACTTTGGTCTTGCCGAACACCGCGGCCAACTTTTCGTCGGCGAGAATTTCCCGCTTGTTCGCTTCATTTTGCAGCTTGTGCTTCTTGATGTACTCCCACATTTTGCTCACGACCTCGGTACGCGGCAAAGGGTCCGGCCCGACCACGGCCGCGAGTTCCTTCGAAGGCTGCAAGGGCTTGGCGAAGGCACTTGGCACGGACTTGGCCTTTTCTGCCTCGGGCGCTTTCGAAGTCTTGTCCGTTTCGGGTGGACCCTTGCCGGGCGTGGCTTTTTTACCTTTGTTCGTCATCCGCATTGCCTCCATTGACTTTAGCGCGAGCGCGTGCCGGCGCGACACTCCCTCCGGCTCGCATTATTAAAACGAGCTTGACATGACGGAACCCCAACCATCGCGCTCCGTCAAGCGGCCCACACAATCTTTATCGAAGCGGCTCGCGATTGGGTCCGGCCTTGCCGGCAAACCCGCCGGGCTTGGGCTTGCCTGGAAAACCGGGGGACCGGTTCGAGAACTCCATCCTGATTCGCCCGGCAACTTATGCCACTTCCTCGCCAACTGGCCGATTTTCGGCCGGAATTGGCGGAGGCGATCGAAAGTTTTGGGGAAAACTGGTTTTCGTGGGGAAATTGGCTCGGAGCGCTTCCCGATCACATGGAATCCTGTGACCGGTTAGCCTGGTTCCTGCAACTCACGAAACCTGGAGCATAGGTAAACACAGGAAGGACACTCTTATGGAACCCAATGCCGCCCAGCACAAGGCTCCAGAATCGAAGCCAGGATCGAAGCCCGAAGCGAAGGACGATTTGAAATCCCTGCCTTTGCCGGAGGTAGAGAAAAAATTGGGGTCATCGGCGGACGGTCTCAGTCAAGCCGAGGCGCAGAAACGCCTGACCCAATATGGGCCGAACGAGATTGAAGAAAAGGAAACCAATCCGTTCCTGAAATTCCTCACCTATTTTTGGGGTCCCGTCCCGTGGATGATCGAAGTGGCGGTGATCCTATCGGCGGTAGCCCGGCATTGGCCGGATTTTGTCATCATTCTCCTTCTGCTTCTGGCCAATGCTGTTGTCGGATTCTGGGAAGAACACCAAGCGGGCAACGCCATCGCCGCCCTGAAGGCGAAGCTCGCGATCAAGGCCAGGGTGAAACGGGATGGGAAGTGGATCAATCTGGCGGCGCGTGAGTTGGTGCCGGGCGACGTTATCCGCCTGCGCCTTGGGGACATTGTGCCGGCGGATGCACGCTTGCTCGAAGGTGACCCCGTGGAGGTGGATCAGTCCGCGCTAACAGGCGAATCATTGCCCGCCACGCGCAGGTTGGGCGAGGCGGTGTTTTCCGGTTCGATCATTCGTCAGGGCGAAATCGGCGCACTAGGGTCCGGACTCATTAAATCCACCAGACGAGAGCGGCAACGATGCAGACAGAGGCCAGGAAGTTACACGCCAGCCTGTCGTAGCGGGTGGCGATACGCCGGAAGTCCTTCAGTCGGCCGAAGGCGTTCTCGATGCGG
>DASYNQ010000275.1:0-4299 GCA_036008425.1 Methylocella sp.
AGGTTGCCTCGTCCTCCGTTGCGACCGGTCTGGCTCAGTGTCATCGGTCAGTTCGAATTGCGAGGCCTTGTTCGGCTTGCGGCCAAGCGCATTGACGGGACGCGGCTTTTTCGAACGCGTCCAGGTCGCTGACAGACCCGCCTTTCTGAGGACCATCGCGGACACCCGCGCCGGCTCCGTGACGATCGACGCGACCTTGCGTTGGCGCGGTACCGCGCGGGTCGACCGCGGCGACTACGCCGAGCCGGTTTTCCTTTGGCTCGACATGCGGGCGCACCGCGGCGGGGAATACCGCGCGGCCCAAGGAGGATGCCTGGACGGCGATGTCGTCGCCGTCTTTCGCGATGTCACGAAGGCCAAGCTTCGTGAGGCGGCGCTCGAAAACGCCCGCGCCGCCGCCGAGGAAGCGAACCTCGCCAAGGATCATTTTCTCGCCCAAGCTGGCCACGAATTACGCACGCCGCTCAACGCGATCGCCGGTTTTTCGGAGTTACTCGGAGACCCGCGATTGGCCCCGCCCGATCCCGAAACACAACGCGAATACGCGAGGATCATTTATCGGTCGGGACGGCATCTTTCCGCCGTCGTCAATTCGATCCTGGACTTGGCAAAAATCCAATCCAACTGGTTGGCGACTGAGATCGAGCCTTTTGCCGTGGCGCCGTTGATCGATCTTTGTTGCGACATGGTGAAACTTCATGCCAAGAACAATGGGGTGGAGCTCCTGCGCGCCTATCCGGCAAATCTCGAAGAGATCACCGGCGACAGAAGAGGTTGCACCCAGATTCTCGTCAACCTGCTTTCAAATGCGATCAAGTTCACGCCCACTAATGGGAGCGTGACAGTCAGTGCGAGATCCGAAGCCAATTCGCTTCTGATCCTGGTGGCCGATACCGGCATCGGAATCGCCGCTCGCGACCTCGCCCGGCTCGGCGATCCGTTCTTTCAGGCCGACGCCTTACCGGACCGGCAAGATAATGGAACCGGTCTTGGCCTCTCGATCGTGCGTGGTCTCGTCGGCCTGCAAGGGGGCACGATCATGGTGGCGAGCGAACCGGGCAAAGGCACCAGCGTCCGTGTCCGTCTGCCGCTCGATTGCCGTGGTTTGGCGGCCAAGGCTGGAATCCGGGCGAAAATAGAGACGGTCGCGCACTTGCCTATTCCTGATCAGGATGATTTTTACAAGCAAATGACGGTGAAGAAAATTGCGTGAAGTCTTGGCCGCCGCCGATCATGATTTTGTTCTGACCGAACCGGCTTCGAAACTGAAACATTTGCGGGAAAAGCTGCTTACCGCAAGAAGGCGCAGTTCACGCCGGACAGGGCGGCGGGGACGGCGCTATTTGAGCATTCTCGCCGCAGTTTTCTTCGTCGCGACGGCCGCCGCAATCCTCCTCAATGCGCTCGTTTGGCAAAGGACCCGTCATCCGGCGCCGCTTTTCGCGCGCGCCGCTCCGGCTGCCCCCGCAAAAGAGCTAACGATCGCCGGAATGAGCGCGGTTCCCGCATCGCGGCCTCAGCCCGCCGTTACACCTATCCAACTGCACGACAAGCCGGTTGAAAAGCCGCCGCTGGAGATGGCCGCCGGCGGGCATTCGCGACAGAATCGGATCACTTCTTCGCCGCCGCACGACGGAATTTCACAATTGCTAAAGGCTCCGCCTGCGCCGCCTGCTCGGCCCACCACAGAGGCCGCCGTGTCGGCCGCGCCCAGCAAATTGGTGCTGGCAGCGCAGCGCGCGCTCGTTAAATTGGGTTTTGTTCTGACCCCCGATGGCGTGGCGGGAGCAACAACGCGGCAAGCGATCGAACACTACGAGCGCGACCACGGACGTCCCGTACGTGGTGATCTCTCGCGCGCCATCATGCGGCAATTGAGCGCCGAAACGGGCATTACGATCAATTAGCGCGCGATCGATCGAGAGGGGTAACGGACTTTTTCGACGCGAACCTTCTCCAACTCTTTGATTTTGAGCGAATCCCTTTCGAGCGAATGATTCCATCCTATCGAAAAGCACGCTTGGGATTTTTGCCCCGCTTGCTTTTTGTTGGCTTTTTTAAATAGGAGTCCTATCATAATACTATGGTTGGGATGGAAACCACAGCTTTGCGGGACCGCCTTATGGACGGGCTAGATCGGTTTGCTTCGGCGATGCGAGCCGAGGTCCGCCGGTCGGTTGCTCCGCGCGGCCTCAGTCCGGCGCAGGATGCAATTCTGCGGATGCTGCTGGCCCGCCCCGCCGGTCTGCGGGTGCGCGTTCTCGCCGGACACCTCGGCGTCCGCCAGCCGACCGTCACCGGTTCGGTGATCGCGCTCGAGCGGAAGGGCCTAGTCCGCCGGCAAGCCGATCCGGCGGATGCCCGCGCCACCATCGTCAAGGTCACGCCGGAGGCTCTCGCGCAACCAACTGCTGCCGCTCCCTCGCTTGCGGCCGCCGCTTTGGCGGATCTGAGCGATGCGGAGCAGGCTAGCCTGTTGAAAACGCTGATCAAGCTTATCAGGAGCCTGCAACTTCGCCAGGCAATTCCGCCGCAGCGGATTTGCGTCACATGCAAATATTTCCGGCCGAATGTGCATCCGGAGGCGGCGGAGCCGCATCACTGCGCATTCGTCGATGCGCCGTTCGGCAACCGCGCGCTGCGCCTCGATTGCGCCGAACATGGGCAAGCGGGGGCACCCGAAATGGCGCGCAACTGGAACGCTTTCATGACCCCCCGCCCGCGCCAGGAGGTCCAGCCATGACATTTTTTCAGCCGGTCCACTTGGTCGGTCCATGCGGGCAAAAACCTTTCTCCCGGAAGCCGGGCCGAGCCCGTCCGGTCGATGGAGGAAGGCGCGGAACGCCCGCTCATACCGGCGTTCTGGTTCGCCAGCCGCCTTTTTTCGTGCAAAGGAGATATCCATGCCAAGAGTGAATCTTGTTGATCCCGCAACCGCAACCGGCGCCGCCAAGGCGCCGCTCGATGAGATTAAGGGCGCTTTCGGCACGGCACCGAACATGTTCCGGGCCGTCGCCAATTCGCCCGCTGCCTTGAAGAGCAGTGGGGCGCATTCGGGGCGCTTGGGGCGGGAACGATCGGCGCCAAGCTGGGCGAAAAGATCGCCGTGGCGGTCGCCGACCGGGACGCCTGCTCCTACTGTCTCGCCGCGCATACGCTGCTTGGAAAAAATGCGAGCGCGAGCGGGCAGGACATGGCGGATGCCCAGGCTGGGCACTCGGATGACCCCAGGACCGCCGCCGCGCTTTCGTTCGCGCTAAAACTGGTCGAGCACCGGGGGCAGGTGGCGGACGCGGATTTCGAGGCCTTGCGCGCGGCGGGCTTCGACGAGGGTCAAATCGTCGAGATTATCGCCCATGTCGCGCTCAACCTGTTCACCAATTACGTCAACATCGCGCTCGACGTTCCGGTGGACTTCCCAAGCGTGAAATTCCGCCGCGCTGCTTAGAGCGCGTCCCGATCAAATAGAATCAATTGATCGATGGAGACGCAGCTCAAAATCAATGAGTGGGAGCATGTCGGAATCGAAAAAGTCGAGCAACTTTTTTAAGGACATGCTCTAACCTCCGGTGTCCGGGGTGGCTTGCCGCCCCGGACCTTCGGAGCGGCGGCTTCCATGCCGGCACCTGCAGGCACCTGCCGCCAAGAAAGGCTCACGCGGTGATTCGTTCCTCGTCGTCGCGCGGCTCGCGCAGGACATAGCCGCGCCCCCAGACCGTTTCGATATAATTGCGGCCGTCGCTCGCGTTGGCGAGTTTTTTGCGCAGCTTGCAGATGAAAACGTCGATGATCTTCAGTTCCGGCTCGTCCATGCCGCCGTAGAGATGGTTGAGAAACATTTCCTTCGTCAGTGTCGTTCCCTTGCGCAGCGAGAGCAGCTCCAGCATCTGATATTCCTTGCCGGTCAAATGCACCCGCGCGCCTGCGACCTCGACGGTTTTCTGATCGAGATTGACGATAAGATCTCCCGTCGCGATCACCGATTGGGCGTGGCCTTTTGAGCGCCGTACGATGGCCTGGATGCGCGCGACCAGTTCGTCCTTGTGGAACGGCTTGGTCAAATAATCGTCGGCGCCGAAGCCCAAGCCCTTGACCTTGTCCTCGATCGCGGCGAGGCCCGACAGAATGAGGATCGGCGTCTTGACCTTGGCGACGCGTAGAGTGCGCAACACCTCGTAGCCTGACATGTCGGGGAGGTTCAGATCGAGCAAGATGATATCGTAATCGTAAAGCTTGCCGAGATCGATACCTTCCTCGCCGAGATCCGTCGTATAGACATTAAAACTCTCGGATTTGAGC
>DASYNQ010000276.1:0-6830 GCA_036008425.1 Methylocella sp.
GCTTTATTGGCGGGATATGATAAGCGTCAACGTTGACCGCGTCTCGGGACTCGTGCTCGTGCGGGTCCTCGCCTTCACCCCCGAAGATTCGCTCGCCCTGGCTCGCGCGACCTCGGTTTCCGCCGAAAAGATGATCGACAGCGTCGCGATGCGGGAGCGCCGGGACGCGCTGTTTTCGGCCGACCAGGAATTGGAACGCGCGAGCCTCCGTTATTCGGCGGCGCTTACTGCTTTGCGTGATGTGCGCAACCAGGAGGGAACCGTCGATCTGGAACGAACGATAAAGAGCTCCGCGGACACCTTATTGGGCGTCATGCGTGAGAAATTGTCGCTGGAACGCGACCGCGACGCCAACCTCAAAGTTTTGTCCGCCGACGCGCCGGAACAAATAGTTCTTTCCGATCAGATCCGGGCGCTCGGGTCCCAGGTCGCTTCGCTGACCGAGGCTCTGACGAGTTATCGGAAGAACGCCAAGACCGCGGCTCAATCCATCGCGCAATTCGAAAAGGGGGAGCTGGAAGCCCGCTTTTCGAAACGTCTTTTGGAGGTCGCTCAGGCCGCTTACGAACGGGCGCGTCAGGAATCCGAGCGGCAGCATGTCTATTTTGCGCTTTTCGTCGAACCGAAGAAACCGGAAATCGCCGAATATCCGCGCCGCGCGCGATCGGTCGCTTTCGCCGGGATATGCGCATTCTCGCTGTGGAGCGTCATGATGCTCGCGGTCGCGGGTATTAGGGATCACAAAATCGAACTTTGAGCGGCGGCGCATCGCGGAGACCGCGCCGGCGCCGCGAATGGGAACGCGGGACGGCGATGTTATTCAGTATCGACGAGGACACGGGTTCGCAAATCGTCGGGTGGGTCATGCCCGACAATCCGGCGACGACCCCGAAGGTCGTTATCCATCTCGGTCCACAACATCATGTCGTTATAGACGCCTTCGTGGTGCGTCCGCTGCTGAGGGAGCAAGGCCTCCACAATACTGGCGTTTGCGGCTTCGTGGTGGATGAAAATAATTGCCCTGGGGTGACCGCCGCTGGACATTTGGAAATCAAGGATGCCGACAACCATATCCTCATCTACCGGCGCCGCAATGACTCGCAGCTCGTTGACCAGAAATTCTTGCGGGTTGAGACCCAATTGTTTCGCTCAAACAGTTTGGATGATGCGCTGATCGCGCGGTTTCAGATGTCCTATAAATCCTTGGAGCTGCTTCCCGAAGAAACCACAAGGTCAATATTCGCCATTTCGTTCACGAACTCCCTTTTCGCATCCGGCCGCATTTTTTGGCGGGTGTGGGAGCCGATGGTTCGCGATCGTAACTTCAAGGCCGGGATTCTGTTGCGTGAGCCGTTCGAGGAGCTGTCCGAACGGCTGTTGATCTTGAAGTGGGCATCGCTTTCCGGCGCGAATTCGACGGCCGCCGTCCTAGGACAAGCCGTTCAGCTCTGCGCGAAGACGTTTTGCAACGTCAATCTCGGCGATTTGACCGCGCTGCAGGATCTGCTGTCGCGTCCCTCCGACGAGTTGCGCGCCGTTCTGTACAATCCAATTGTCTATCAACTGGCGGCCCCGAACGCCTTCGATCCTCCGCGGACACCGGAAACCGCCGCCGCACTCGATTCGCTGGCGGAGATGGACGCGGTTGGCTTGCGCGACGATGCAGGCGCGTTCCTCCGTCTCGTCGCCGCCGTGCTGGACCTGCCGGACCAACTACCCGGCATTTCGCCGCGCACAAGCCACACGGTGATTGGGCTTGCGGAAAGATTGCGTGAAATGGGCCCGGCGCGCGCCTTGATCGAAAAAGACCTCGAGGTTTATTCCGAGGTGGCCCGGGTTCTTGCGCCGCGTCCGGCGGATCAATCAGGCTAGCAGGCCGTTGAAAAATTGCCGGAATTATTCGCCAATGTCCAGCTCCAACTTTTTGCTTTTGAGCGGTTCGTCTTCAATCAAACGAGCCATTCGATTGGGAAGCGTTTTGATGGAAAAAATCAAGCAGATGACCGATATCGATTGGCCGCCGCCAACGGCCCGCCTGATCGCCGTTTCCGGCGTGGAAGAAAACGCCAGAGACTATCTCGCCGCGAACGGGCGGCCGTGGCTGTCGATTGAACCCGTTTCGATTTTTGCGCCCGGACGGTGGTTTCGGATGCGTTACCGGCTCGGGCTTTTCGACCGGCCGGTGCGGCCATTGGTGAGCTACCGGCGAGGCTCGGAGGAGATCGGCTGGCATCTGCTGCCAGGCCCTGTTCTTGGGCGCGCGGATTGGTTTGACATCGTGCCGGCGGAGGCCACCGGGGTGTGGATATCGCCGGTTTCCGAACCCGGCCGTTTTTGCTTTGCGATCGAGGAGATCGAACCTTTATCAAGTCTCGCTTTGCTGCGCATGAGCTTGGCGGGTAACAGAGGCCGATTCTTGAGCGCGGTCGGGACCTGGCTTCTGGGGTGGCGGAAGGAGGCCCAAGAAAATCTCCGCTGGTCCATTCAAGGCACGCCCTTGACCGCATGGCCCGCCTATCGCGATAGGCTCTCTGTGGCCGCTCGTCTCGATGAATTCGAGAGCCCGCGCTGCGACTGGGCGCGCGCGCCGGCGGCAAGGCTGCTCGTTTTCCTCGAAACAGAGACCACGGCGGCGCGGATCGATGAAACCATCGCGGCGCTTCGCGACCAACTCTACCCGCGCTGGACACTCACGATTCAGGGAACCTCGGAGGACGCCGAGGTCAACGGCCGGCTCAAGTCATGGCTGACCAAGGACGCCCGGCTTGCGGTGCGTGGCGACCGGATGGAACTTGATGGAGAAGACGCGGATTTTGTTGCTTTCGTGGAATTTGGAGATCGTCTCGCGCCCCATGCGCTCGCTTGTTTTATCGAGGCTAGCCAGAGGGCGCCGGATGCCTTGGTGCTTTATTGCGACGAGGAGACTACGACGGCGGAAGGCCAGGCGCCAATATTCAAACCGGATTGGAGCGCCCATTTGCAGGCGGTGCGGCCATATGTTGGGCGATTGATGTTGACAAGGCTCGGCCATGCGCGCAGCCGGATTCGATTGGCGAAAGTCCCCATCGGCGAGACCGACTTTGTCCAAAACGTCCTCCATGGTCTGGGACGACGAGACGTTCGCCATGTCCGGCGTTTTCTCGTGCGGACGCGACGAAGACGCCGCGAAGAGCAGGAAGTAACCTCGTCACGCGAGCCCACTCGCACGGCGCCCGAAACAAGCGTAACAATCGTGATGACGACGCGCAACAATGAGGCGTTTTTGCGCCGGACGATTTCCGGCATTTTGGAGAAAACGCGGTTCGCACAGCTCGATCTCGTCATCGTCGACAATGGCAGCACCGATCCCCGGGCCCGGAGCCTGCTCCAATCGGCCGCCAAGGACGAGCGCGTCACGCTGCTGCGTGCTCCGGGGCCTTTCAATTTCGCGGCCTTGAACAATCTCGGTGCCGGCCAGGCGCGGGGCGCCGTCATTGTTTTCTTGAATAACGACATGGAAATCATCGAGCCCGAATGGCTCCGCGAGCTTGCGGAACCGGCCATCGACCCACAAGTTGGCGCTGTCGGCTGCAAGCTCCTTTATCCGGACGGGCGAATTCAGCACGCCGGAGTAGTCGTCGGGTTTGGCGACGGCGTGGGGCATTTCGATGCGGGGCTCCGCGATGGGGAGCAGGGCTGGCTCGGCCGCAATCGAGTCCTTCACGAAGCATCCGCGGTCACCGGCGCGTGCCTAGCCGTGGAGCGGGCAAAATTCGTGGCGGTTGGCGGATTTGACGCCGTTCATCTCCCGGTCGAGTTCAATGACATAGACCTTTGCCTGCGGCTTGAGGAGCTTGGGTTAGCGACCCTGTGGACGCCATTCGCGCGTATTGTTCATTTTGAATCGGCAACCCGCGGCAAGGCGACTTTCCGGCGTCTCGACACGCACGCGGCCGAGCGCGCCTACTTCCGCCAACGCTGGGCCGATCGGCTGCGAGACGATCCTTTCTTTCATCCCGGTCTGTCGCTCGTCAGTTTATCGGCCGCCCTCGCCTGAGAGGAAGCGATTCGTGGCCGGGTTTGCAAAAAGAGCGTTATCAGGCGTCATGGTCCGGGGGGCATTTGTTGGGCGGCAATTTGCGGCCATATTGAGCGGCGATATGGAGGAGCAGTGGACGATTCTAGCGTGAACCCCGAGACAAAAGAGGCGCCGGCGGCGGCCGCCGCGAGTCCGGCCGGAACGCAACCCGCATCGTCGGAGAGCCCTGGCCTGTCCCATCCAGCGGCTGGGGCCTGCGCGGAAAAATCGGCGGCGCGCGACGAGCTGGCAGCGATCAACCGTAGTCTTTTCATGATGCAAGATCATTTAGCCGAACTCGACGCGCGGCTGGCGCATCTCGAACCGTTGCTGCGGGCGGGCCACTTGGCGCGAATCGGCCTTCGCCGTCTCGCCGGGATTGTCCGGTTTCCGCTCAAGCTTGCGGCTCTAATCTTGCATTGGCGCGAGACCGGCCGCCGCATCAAGGACGCGCGTTTTCGCAGCGAACGGCTGGTCTTCGATTCCTCGCGGAGCGTCTTTATGCGCGGGGTCGATTTTCCCGCGTTCGCGGGACATTTGCGGCGCTCATTCGGTTTTTTCCCACCCGCCGTCTATCGAGTCGAGCCTCGGCAGAGGCTCGCTCTTGCCCGGCGGCCGAGAGTTCTGCACGCGATCGCGAATGTTTGGGTCGGAGGCTCGACTCAGCTTATCGTCGATCTTCACAACCATCTTGGGCACCGCTTTGAAATGACGGTCGTGACATCCGCGTTGCCGGCCCATGGTTCTCACGATGGCATGTCGATCGATGTCGTGCCAAAACCCAATTCCCGTCATCTTGTGCGAGGCATATTCAGCCGCTTCCGGCCGCACATCGTGCACGTCCATTACTGGGGCGACGTGGACGATTTATGGTACAGGACGATTTTTGAGATCGCGGCTGAATTCGGCTGTCCGATATTGCAAAACATCAATACGCCGGTTGCTCCCTTCGCGGGCGTGCGCATCGATCGCAATGTCTTCGTTTCGCACAGCGTCCTTGACCAATTCGGCTCGAGCGTTCCGGCAAGCGTCATCCGCCCTGGCATCGACCTCGACCGCTTTGCACCGCCGGCCGTCATCGATCCCCATGCGTTCGACGCCATCGGCATGGTCTACAGGCTCGAAAACGACAAGCTCGGCAAGGATGCGATCGAGTTATTCCTAGCGATTGCCAAGAGGCGGCCCAGAACACGCATCGTCATCATCGGCGATGGATCCTTGTTCGCGCATTTCCGGTCGCGCGTCGAGCAGGAAGGCCGACTTTCGCAATTTGAATTTACCGGCTATGTCCCATATGAGGACCTGCCGGCGCAATTTGCGCGGTTCAAGACCTTTATTGCGCCGGTACGGCAGGAGAGTTTCGGTCAGGTGATCCCTTTCGCCATGTGTGCCGGATTGGCGGTCGCGGGCTACAAGATCGGCGCGGTGCCGGAAATCCTCGGCGATACGCGGACTCTCGGCGAAACTCTCGACCAAACGGTGGAAATCGTGACCGCGCTTCTCGACGATCCCAAGCGGATCGCGGCTCTTGGCGAACGCAATCGCGCCCTCGCGCTTGAACGGTTTTCGGTGGAGGAGATGGCGATCAGGTACTTCCAGCTTTACCGGGACCTGGCGCCGCGAGAAGTCGAACTTCTAAGCGGGCTTCCAGACGCGGTTCATTTTCCCATTTAACGAGTGCCATAATCATGACGGTGAGAGCCCTCGTTACGGGCGCCAGCGGCTTTCTGGGCCGAGCCCTCGTCCCAGCTCTTTTGGCCTTGGGCGAAAGCGTGGTCGCGACCGGCCGCAAAACCTGCCCCTTTGCGCCGCATCCGCGGCTGATCTGGCGGCCGGCCGATCTCGCCGATCCGGCCGCGCCGTTGAGCGGAATTCTGCGCGGCGTCCATACAATCTATCATTTGAGTTGGTCGACGATCCCCGCCGATTCCAATCTGGCGCCTTCCGAAGACGCGCGGATCAACATTGTTGGGTCCTTGCGCTTGCTCGAAAGCGTCGAGCGTGGAACAAGTCCGCGGTTCATATTCGCTTCCTCCGGTGGAACGGTCTACGGGCGGCTCATTGAGGCGCCGGCGCCGGAGGAGCATCCGCTGAGGCCCCTGTCCGCCTACGGCGTGTCAAAACGGTCGGTCGAAGCCTATCTCGATCTTTTTGCATCATTTGGCGCCATTAGGCCGGTGTCGCTCAGGATGGGAAATCTGTTTGGACCGGGGCAGGAGACCGCGCGGCTTTTCGGCGCCGTCGCTCATTTCAGCAAGCGCGCGCTCGCGGGCGTCCCGATCCATTTGTTTGGCGATGGCGCGGTCGTGCGCGACTACGTTTATATCGACGACGCCGTGGAAGCGCTGGTGCGCGCCGGGCACACCGAAGAGTCATCTGCGGCGTTCAACATCGGCAGCGGGAAAGGCCGATCGCTGAATGACATCATTGCCGTTCTTCAGAAGCTTTTGGCCAAGCCGATCATGGTCGAGCGCGAGCCAGGAAGGCCATTCGACGTGCCGGTCTCGGTGCTCGATTCGGCCAAGGCCCGGCACGAACTCGGCTGGTCGACACGCGTTTCCTTCGAGGAAGGCGTCGCAAGAACCCTCGCGAGCCTAGCCAAAGCCGTACCATGAAAATCGCGCTCTACGTCCATTGCTTTTTCCCGCGCCATTTTTACGGCACGGAGGCCTATACCCTGGCCCTTGCGAAAGAACTGGCCGCGGCCGGGCATGAACCTGTCGTGGTGTCGGCGACGCTGGCCGGCGAACCGGGCCAAAAAAACGTCATCGAA
>DASYNQ010000277.1:0-13429 GCA_036008425.1 Methylocella sp.
TGAGTATTTGCGCCACTGCTATCTCGAAAACAGGCTCTCGAAGCGCAAGGCGAAGTTCGGCGGCAAGACCCTCGATCTTTCGAAAGTCACGATGCCCGTCTACCATCTGGCGACGCGCGAGGATCATATCGCCCCGGCGAAATCCGTCTTCATCGGGGCCAAGTTTCTTGGCGGCAAGGTCCGCTACGTGCTCGCCGGTTCTGGCCACATAGCGGGCGTCATCAATCCGGCCGGCAAGCCGAAGTATCAGTATTGGCGGGGCAAGGCGCCGGCCGGCGAGTTCGAGGATTGGTTCGCAGCCGCAACCAAACGCAAAGGCAGCTGGTGGGTTGACTGGATCAAATGGATCAAGCGCCAATCGCGCAAGAAAGTGCCGGCGCGCCTGCCGGGCGACGGAGAGCTGCCGCCAATCTGCGACGCACCCGGCGAATATGTTCGGGTGCGCTATTGATACCGATGGGGAGAGGAAGGACGCCGGAACACAAACGTCCAAAATGGATGCCGGTGATGCGATAAGGATCATGCTTGAGCCGCAATCGTCGTCATCGCGGGATTATTCGTTGCGGCTTCTAACAGTTTGCCCCATTTTCAGACGATCGGTCGCAAACCTTGGAGCGGGCGAAGGGAATCGAACCCTCGTATGCAGCTTGGGAAGCTGCCGTTCTGCCATTGAACTACACCCGCAAAATCAATTACTTGTCTCCGTTTGCTGTTTCCGTTTGGACGTTTGTAGCACGCGGTTCATTGGGTCGGAAGGTAGCTTATAGTTTTTTATTTGGCAATTGATGTACTCTCGAAATAGCGCTCATAGAGATCGCCGTGCTTTGCGCGCGGCCGATCCGCTCATCATCCACGCCCGGACTTAACCCAGCATTGGCCGAGCTGTATCCGCTTTGGGGGAATTGGCGGCGTTGTCGAGTGGAGCGATGCGGGATTCCGAGCGTCTTGAGCGGGCAAAACCTCGCCGAATAGCCTTTCGATCAGATTATTGACCTCGCCGCATGAAGATAACCTCGTCACGCTGGAGATCGGACCAAACTCAATTCCAACACAAATTGCGACGGCACCGCACAGACTCCAAAGCAGGGGTAATCACACGCGGCGTGCTCCCTTCGGGCTTGGCTCTCGTGAACTGCAAGGGCGGCTTTCGGCAGGGGCGCTACGCCGCGAGGTGCTTCCAGGACACCAAAGCGGCGGCACACACCGCTTCGCCTCAACTGGATCGAGCGTCGTGAGACTGAATTTCGCGCTTGCCGAGGGCGGCGCGCAGATTGTCCCTTACGCGTTTACGCCGCCAATAAATTTGTTGAGTTCATCAAACCATTCGAGGAATAGGCCAGATAGCCGCCGTGGTGCTGCAGACGCCGCGCCAATTCCCACGCACGGTTAAATGGCCGTCAGCGCATAACGGCACCGCGAGGAAACTGTCGCCGCTGTTCACCGTGACGGTGATGTTCACCGGTGCCTTCGTCATCTCGTGCACATCGCTCGGTCGGCAAGTATTAGAGTTCTCCATCTTGATCTGAAATGAGTTGTTGCGCCGGAGTTGGATTGCTAGACCTTTGTCGAATAGTCTGAGGCCGGAGGCATTCTCTGCGTGGTTGCAGGGGCCGGCCGATACGCCGCTCTTTTTGATCGCCATGCCGAGTGATACACCAGAATTGTTCTCGATCGTGTGGGCGATGCGCGCGGCTCCGGGATCGGGTCACCAGTCGGGATACTTTGTTTGAAGGGGCAGATCGTCATGACCGCATGGAAATGGTCGCTCGCTTGCTTTGTCGCTATTTACGTTCTGACGATTGTCGGCCTTACGATCTTTCAGCGCCGCCTTCAATATTTTCCAGATCGTCGTCTGGTCGATCCCGCGCGAGGCGGCATGAGCGGCGTCGAAGACCTGCGTCTTACGACTATTGACGGAGAGACGCTGGTCGCTTGGTATGTTCCGGCAAAGGATGGGCATCCGCTGATCTTGTATTTTCACGGCAATGGCGGCGCTCTGGTCGATCGCATTCCCCGTTTTCGCGCGCTTACGGCGAGCGGATACGGGTTTCTTGCGATAGCCTATCGTGGCTATGGCGGCTCAACTGGCTCGCCGACGCAAAAGGGCCTGATGGAGGATGGCGAAACCGCCTATCTGGAAGCGCGTGCACGCGGATATGATGGCGATCGTATCGTTTTGATCGGCGAATCGCTCGGCACTGGCGTCGCGATCGCCCTCGCGGCGACACGTGAAGCTGCCGCTCTCGTGCTCGATTCGCCCTTTTCGTCGGCGGTAGAGGTCGCCGCGGCGCATTACGCGATCTTTCCGGTGAATTGGTTGATGTTCGATCGGTTTCGCTCGGACCTCGCGATCGGCGAAGTGCATATTCCGATCCTCGTCGTGCACGGAGATGAAGATGACGTCATTCCGATAAGCTTGGCCACGCGGCTTTTCGAACTCGCCAATGAGCCGAAGACGTTCATGCTCGTATCCGGCGGCAAGCATCTCGTGCTGGGATTGGCTGAGGTTTTTCCGCGCGTCCGCGAGTGGATCGACGAGAAGACCGGCGTCGCTCGTCGATATGGTGACGCGCGAGAATGAGGCTTTGATGCCTAGAGTCTGAAGAGGATTCGGAATCGCCGAGCGAGCGCGACGATCGCGAAGCTGCGTGAGGCGCCTTGCTTAGCGACGTGCTAAATCACCTACGTGTTGGAGCGGGCGAAGGGTATCGAACCCTTTATGCAGCTTGGGAAGCTGCCGTGCCGTTCTGCCATTGAACTACGCCCGCAATTTCAATGCTTTACGCCATTTCCGTTTTTATGTTTGTTTCTAGGGGTGCTAGGCCCGAAGATAGCTTTCGGTTTTTCATTTGGCAATGGATGTGCTCTCGAAACATTAGTCTGTTCTCGGACGCGAGCAGTTGCAGAAGCGATGGGCTAACCTCGCATTCTCCGGAATCGTTCGACCTCCCGTCCAATATTGTTTTATGTGATCCACTGCGGAGTCATCAATGCCCGCAATTTTTTGACCGCAGATGGCACAGGTGCTGTTGCTCTTAAATAATGTCTCCTTCAGTTGCATCGAAAAACACCGAGGCTCTTTGTTCGCAATTCCAACGATACCTTGAAGCGTCGAGCGCCAAATATCGAATCTCTTCGTCACCGCTTGAACCGAACTGGTCGACAGCTCGATTGCATCGATGAATTCTTCGTTCTCGGTCATCACGCAAATGAGAGCCTCACGTATCCGAGCTTTTGATATAGAACGTTTTTGTCTTCTCTGGTGAAACTATACATCATGATGTCATATAGCGAGGCATTTAACTTCTTGGGCTCCCAATAGCCTGCTGGGTTCCTGTCCGTACCTCGGTGGAAGCGTTTGAAGGAATTCTTGTCGAACATAGAACGGATCACCTGACACGTATTCTTGAATGCGGCCCTGAGCGACCTCGCGTCGTTTGCAGTAATATCGCGATACGTCTCTGCCTCCTTGTTAAGAAAGTTCTTCATCGGAGGCTTATAATTCAGATACGTCGCGTGATGAAACGCGGAAAACCGCAAAACCAATTCTATGTCCTTCATCCTCCTGTCATGCTTGGCGAGCCCAAGCAAATTCGTAAAGTCTGGTTCTTCCGACATTTCCTTGAGCAGATTGTTGAACGGTCCACGATAAATGCAGTTGCGGAGTTCTTGATCGTTCAGAGACACAGAACCGGTATTCAGTCGCTCGAATATCTCGAACTTCAAATTCGGATCGGACTCTCGTTTGAACGTTACGGTTCGGAGGTTGAAATAGCGGATCGCATCCTGCAAAGGATCAGAAAGCTCCCCGTATCTCTTGCCGTTCAACTCACGAAACACTTTCAAACCAGTGAGTTTTAATTCCGACTTATCCGGTAATGACCCGTCAAGAAAAGAGAAGAAAGAGGTGAGGCGCTGCTGGCCGTCAATCACATATTCTTTGTTGTCCGGCT
The DNA here is from genome assembly GCA_036008425.1 of Methylocella sp. Lineage (GTDB taxonomy): Bacteria > Pseudomonadota > Alphaproteobacteria > Rhizobiales > Beijerinckiaceae > Methylocapsa. The sequence goes on from DASYNQ010000277.1 coordinate 3,954, forward strand.
CCTCTGAAATGTAAATTATCGGGATCGGAATGCCAAGAAGGGCGGACTCCAGGAGGCGACTGGCTCTCTTGCTGTCCCAAACAAACTGGCGCTGAAAATCCGGTTGGACCACGAGCTTGCCACGTTTGTACTTGTTGTGAAGTGACTCGATCTCGGGATCAGCAGATTCGGTATAAACGGACCGTTTGTCAGGAGAGACCTCAATGGACTCGACTTCTTCCTCCAGCGGTGTTTCAAACTCAAGGTCTTGAACGTCATCCATGCTCATATCGTACTCCTGTGAAGACGACCCTGGGCAGCGAGCATGTTCAAGAGGTGCGGCCCCTTCGTTGAACCAAAGCTCACTCCTTACGGCCGCCGGCCTTCGACTCTTCGAGCAGCAGCGTCTTGATGTCGCCAAGGATCATGGCGGGATCGAGGGATTGGTTCGAATAGATCTCGCGGACAAAGCCCCGCTTGTCGATCAAAAACACTTTTGGGAGATGATTTATGACCAGGCCGCCACCGCCCGACGCCTCGCGATCGACGGAAATCTCCTCGCCCATGTCGCGCAGCACGGGTTTTAGAAACAAATTGGAATAGGTGGTGAGGAAATGCCAGGGCACGATGGACGCGCTCGCTTCGTAGCGGCGGGCAAAACCCATGAGCATCCCCGGCGTATCATGCGCCGGGTCGAGACTGATGAAGACGAGCCGGACTCGTCCGTGCAGTCCGGGGCGCGCGATGATCTCCTCGCGCATTTTCTCGAACGCGTCCCAGGCAAGCGGACAGCCGTTTGGATCGACGCAATAGGAATAAAAAAACGCAAGGAGCGTGATCGCTCCCGTCGTGTAGCGGGATAGCGCGCGGGGAAACCGCGTGCCTTCGAGCACGATTCCCGCGGGCACGCGCTGAATATGATCGAGCGTGTAGCTTCCAGGCGGCGGCGGTCCCGTGGACGCCCCCGCGCGGAGCGGCAGGACGGCCGCGAAAATCCCCGCCGCCGCGATCAAACTTTTGCAATACGGCCTGAACAAAAACGCTCCCGCCTTTGCCTTCGTCACCGCGATGCCGCGCCACTTGGCATGTCGAGCGAGGCTTTCTTGAGTGGACCCGAAAATTTCATGTGATGCGGGCGGCCGAGCTTTTCGGCAAAAAAATCGACCTCGAATTTGAGCTTCAAATCCTTGCCGTCCCAATCGTAGGCGCGCAGGACCTGCTCGTTGTCGGCGCCCTTCTTGTCCCAGTTCGCCAACAGCGAGGAGGTGATATAGACGCGCTTTCCGTCCCAGCTTTGGGAAATCATGTTGACCTGCTTGCCGGTGACTTTCTCAAAGATCTGCACCGGCTTTGTGGGATCGGAAATGTCGAACAAATGGGTGGTGCCGTCCATGAACGTGTTGACCCACAAAGTCTTGGCGTCGGCCGCAATCGAAATGTCGACGGGCAGCGGAATTTTTGCCGGATCGCCGATCGTGCCGACCTCCTTGGCCTGCCATTCATCGTTGGCGTCATGGCTGACGAGCCAGAGTTTCGAGGTCAGCGCCGAGGCGGTGATTGCCCAATCGTCGCCTTCTTTCAGCGACCAGCGGATTTCGAGCGGCGCGCCGGGAACGCTGAAGATCTTTTCCGGCTGCATGGATTTGAGGTTCCACAGCACCATCGTGTTGCCGAAATGCTTCATCGCCTCGGCGTCCTTGATGAGCTTGCCGAGATCCGTCATGTAATTGTTCCAGCCGGTGAAGCTCGATGTCAAAAACACATTCTTTTTCGGATTGATGGCGAGGTCGTAGCCATAGCCGTCGCCGCCATTATCGGTGGGAATTGGATGGGTGGAGAGAAACTCCCCCTTGTTGTTATAGACGGCGAGGCCGGTAACGCCGTCGCGGGTCTTGTTGTTCGACAAGCTGCCGATCACCATGCGGCCGGGGATGGCATAAAACGTATGCGGGCCGACGAAGCCAGTCTTTTCGGTGAGGTCCGCGATCGTGTTGACGAGTCTTGGACGCGAGGGATCCGTGCCAACGTCGAAGACGAAAATCTTGCTGTCGTCGAGGCGCCCGGCCCAAAGATACTTGCGGTCGTCGGTGAAGCCCATGTGATGCGCCTCGCCGCGGCCGCCGACGGACACGCTGTTGATCACTGTGCCATAGGTTTTCGATTTGGGGTCGGCGTCGATGGTGACAAGCTTGTCGGACTCGTCGCCGACGCCCTTTTCACCCAGCGTCCAGACATGCAGATAGGCCTCCTGGCCCTTGATGAGCGCGGCCGTATAGGGCGAGAGGCACGTCTCGTCCGCCCGCGCAACCGGCGCGACGATTGCAGATGCGGCGGCGATGATTGCCGCTATGAGTGCATATCGACCACAGCCCTTCATCGCTCGCTCCCCATGCTTTCCTCGCCGCTGCCGAGCATATATTTCCACTAAAGCTATGGCAAAGGTTTCTTTTTAGACGCCCCGTGCTCGTGCGTGACTTGGCCGAGCCCAAGAAAAGCCCGGCCGCGGGCTATGCCTTTCGCGGCGGCGGCGTCATTTTTGTTTGAGCATTCTCAATCCGGCCGGCTGGCCACATTGCCCAATTCTTGACCGGCAAAATCGTGGGTCATGGGCTCCTATTTCCATCAAATTCTCCGAAGCAAGATTTTTACCATCCCGCGTCTGTAATGCTCCCGAGCATCGGAATTAATCGAAAAGGTATACGTCGAAGCTTTCATCGCTCAAAGCCGGAGCGAAGCGCTTGATGAATCGCGTCGACGCCTGGAAGGCGCGCACCTGCTCGGGTGTCGTAACCAGCACCCAATCAGGGCCATCTCTATAGACCTGTGCCGGCAGGGAAGGATCCAGTCTCGCTTTCAGCAGGATCATGACCGGCTTTCCCGTCCGCAGGCGGAGATTACACACATCGGCCAGGATATCGTCGAGGCTAAGTCGCAGCTGAGCCTTTCGCGTGATGTGGACGACATTACCGAAGCGCTGCTCGCGCATGAGGTAGGTGCGGTTGGGGACATAGTAGGACAGCGGTTCCACCAGATATGCGGGTTCCGAGACGATGATGGCATCTTGAAGGTCGTGCCTTTCCGCGACAAGCGCGCCCAAGTCACGGCTGCGGCTGAAGGGAGGATCGTTGGCTGCGGCGTTAATGGCCGTGTTGATGCCTTCTGGCACCTGTAGCGCTACAAGCAGCAAAAACAGCATAGAGCCTATCGATGAGACGGGTCGAATGAGCGGCGTCAGACCAGCCGGAAGACCCCGTTTCATCGGCATGTCTTTAGAACCCGCGATCCAGTACATGCTGATCAAGAAAACGAGCCATAAAGCTTCGTGACGATACGAGCTCCAATAGACGAGATTGAAGAACATAGAAAAGCCGAACAGCGCCACCAACGCAGCAAGGAAGGCACCGGGCCGCCGGACCAAGCCGAACATGCTCCCAAACATGATCAGGGAAAACAACGCCCCTTTCAGGAGGCGGATAGTATTAGGGGCCATCCAGGGAGACAGCTTTTCCGTCGCCGAGGGAAGCATCAGGTCCTGGAAGGGCAACGTCGGCAGAAACACGGCTTTGAACGGCATCTCGAATGTTATGCGGCGCACCGCCTCGTCATTGAAAGGGGGATATATCGTCAGGAGGCAGATCGCGACACCAAGAGCCGCGATGGCGGAGTTGAGCAGGAATGTCCTGAGTGCCCGCGACCGGCGGACGCCATCATCGTTGGCTATATCCACCAGCCAGAAGAGTAAAAACGCACCGACGAGCAGCACGGAATGCGCGTTGCAGTTGGCCAGCAGAAAGAGCAGAGCACCGATCAGGAACCCGCGATCGCGATGCCGCTCATAGAACGTGGCGAGCAGGAACAGCAGCAGCATGCTGATCCCGTAGTTGCGCGCCATGACTGAATACTCGAAAATTGCGAAGGGGCCAGCGAGGATTAGCGCGATCAGCGGCAAGCTGAAGGGTGACCGCAGCACAAGAAGCAGGATCGCGGCGGATGCCACGATGAGCGCGACGATCTGCAAGACCTCCGGCCTTGCGACCAGAGCGTGAGCTCCACGTAGGAGCAAGTACCAAACGGCCGGATGCCCCTCGCCATGAATACCTTTGAGCATGGCGAAGACATTTTCGCCCTGTAGGGCTAGCGACAGCGCCCGAACCTCGTCTCGCCATACCACATGATTCCACGCTAAGAAGAGGACAAAGCCAAGCCACGACGCGAACAGCACTAGAGCTATCACGCGACCATGAGCAGTGGCTGCCGTGCTGTATACCCATCGCGTCCCGTTCAAACTTACCCCCTGCTGCAGATTGGCAGAGACACCGCTATCGCGGCAGGATTTGCCTCGTCAATTGCCTTTAATAATACCGTGTAATTATATACCTCGACTCATTGAAGAGCCGGGAGGAATTTTTTGCGGTTTCCGATTGGACGGATTCTGTTGCACTCATGATTCAGTCTGGCTTCCTAAGGAAGAGAACAGGAGAGTGAAGACAAGTATATATAAATTATGACATCGTGTATTTAGTGTAGATTTTGTTATCTTATATGCTACATTTTAGGTAAAATGCGATGTACTATTGGCGGACGACTCGATCTTATCCTGAGGCGCGCCACGAAGTTTTTGGCGGCCCGCGCGCCGCTCCCGGGCGCAATCCTCATCGCCAAATAAAGCGAAAACCCCTCGGCGATGTTAAAAATTCTTTCGCGCTGGCCTGTCCGGTCGAGCGATGGAGGCGGCGGCACTTGAGCTTCACGGCAGCTGGTTTACTCGACGGGCATATTTCTGAAACGCTTTGTTGCGCCGCGGCGGACCTTGGTCTCAATGCGGCGTTCGCGGGCCGCGAGGCCCGGACGGGTTTTTACGCGAAATTCCGGCTTTTCCGCCGCCGCTGCAATCAAGCGAAGTAGTCGCGCGAGCGCGTCCTGGCGGTTCCGCTCCTGCGAACGGTGCGTCCGCGCGAGGATCACCAGCACGCCTTCCTTGGTGAGCCTCGTGCCCGCGAGCCGCTTGACACGCCGTTTCACCGCGTCGTCGAGAGAGGGCGAATGGGTAACGTCGAAGCGCAATTGCACGGCGGTCTCCACCTTGTTGACATTCTGCCCGCCTGGGCCGCCCGCGCGTGCAAAGGAAAAGGCGAGTTCGGACTGAGCGATCACGATCTCCGGCGTTACTTCGATTGTCGGCATGACCTTCGCCTCGTTGCACGGCGTGGTTTCAAATCCATTAACCGCGATGCTTTAGCGCCGATTAAGATATTGCGCGCATGTCTTGCCAATGGCGTGTCGCGTTGTGCCATTTTCCGTTGCCGGGGCCTTGATGTTGGCGCTGGCCGGCTGCTCAAATTACGAGAGGCCACGCCGGCCGGCGTGGCGCGGCGAGGCGGAAGCCGCCTGTCTCGCCCAAAAACTCATCCACGTCTCGGCCTATGTCCAGCCGGCTCGCGAAATCGACGGCCCTGGTATTTGCGGCCTGACCCGGCCCTTCAAGGTGAGCGCATTGCTCGATGGCGCGGTACGCTTCAATTCGGTTTATACCCTCGACTGCCCGATGATCGCCGCGCTCAATGCGTGGCTCGGCGAGATCGTGCAGCCGACCGCGCGGGCACGTTTCGGTCAGCCCGTGGCCGAAATCGATTCGATGGGCGCCTATAGCTGCCGGACGATGAACAACCAGCCGGGCGGACGCATTTCTGAACATGCTTTTGGCAATGCTTTCGACATTGGCGGTTTTCGTCTCGCGGACGGGCGTGAGATTTCGATCGTCCGTGATTGGACCCGGGGCGACGATCAAACGCGGGCTTTCCTGCAAGACGTCCATGCTGGCGCTTGCGGCCAATTCACGACGGTGCTTGGCCCCGGCGCCAATATTTTTCACTATAATCATATCCATGTCGATCTCGCGCTGCATGGCAATACCTCGGCCGGCCCGCGCCGGATCTGCCGGCCTCTACTTTGGCCAAGCAAGACTCCCGAGCCGCCGCGCGATGGCCTGCCCAATCCGCCGGAGATCGACGAGGAAGTGGATATAGCTCAAGCGGGACACCCTCCCGGCGACACGCTAGCGGTGCACATAGGACCCGGCCCGGCGCCGCCCGCGCGTATACCCGACGCGTATTTCGCCACCGCCGCGGGTGTGCCTTCCGCGCGCGCCTATGCGCCGGTCCCACCCGAGCCGGTGCGCGGCTCCTTGCGCGAAGACGGCGCCTTCGTTCCCGAAGGCCAGCCATCCGATTGGGACTTGCCGCCCTCTAGTCCAGGGCGATAAGGCATGATTCGATTTGTGAATGAGGCCGCGCTCCAGCGTCTTTGTGTTCGCGCGAATTTTTTCGCGCAACTGGTTTGCTTTCGCGAGGTATGCCCTAGACGGCGGCGTATGGCATGCAGTAGATAGCACTGGTATGTTGGTTCCAATTTGCACTCCTGGCATTCGCGGCGCCGATTCCCCATTTGCTGGTTGACTGAAATGGAAAGAGAATTGCCACAGGGCTTTTTCGACGAAACGAAGGCGACCGCGCGGCTGCCAAATCTCGACATCGAGATTGTTCGTAGCCGTTCGCCCGCCAGGGACGCCGAACGCATCACAATCAGCCTGCAAGCGGCGCCTTCCTTCGCGGCATTTGGCCGTTTTCTGGAGGCCACAAATCCGTTTCTATTCTGGATGCGCGTCGCTCAGACCGCTTGGACGCCCTGGCTCGGCGCCGCCGCGGCAAGCCTTCCATCCACGAACTTCGGTCGCCTGCCCGCTACAGCAAAGTTCGCCGGGCCTGACTCGACTTCGCCTCGCGAAGGCGAGGGATAAACAAGTTCGCGGTGCTTACCTTTGCTGCTGTGCAAGCGCACGATGCGGGTCAAAAGAAACCAGTTGGATGGCGCAGGTGGATGGGGCCGTGGAGGCTTCGCGGGCTGGAACCTGGAACAATTTCCGTTCACATGGAGTTATGCGGTCTGGAGGCGATCGAAGCTGCGCCCGCGCTCGCAGGTTATGCCGCAGCGCATTCCGCCCGGAAATTTTAGCCGCGCAGGTCGGCGCCGGCGAGGCCGATCGCGATCCCTTGGCGCCGAGCGATCTCGAGCTTGACCGCACCCCAATGGCGCGCCGGATGCCCGCCATCGATGCAGCGGCCCCGGATCCGATCGCGCGCCTCGAAATAGGCGTGTTCGTGAAAGCTTTCGATGAGGCGGCGGGCGTCGGCCGCGATTGCCGCTTTCCATTCGGTGCGGCGCCGGAGCAATCCAAGGAACATGGCTAACCTCCACTCAACCAGTGAGAGCACGAACAATATGCCAACATATAGGGAACAATTCCAGCACGAATTACAAAAATACGCGAGATTTTTAACGGGGCCGGCAAAAATTGTTCGCGACGGCGATTCGCCTTGAACTAGGCTATAAATTGTAGCCCGCGAGTGAAAAAAAAGGATTAAGCCGGGCGGTTTTTTCGGTGCAAAACGCACGGTGGCGGAAGCCGGGAACCGCTGGGGGCCAAGAAACCGGGCGTTCAAATCTGTTCGAGTTCGATCAGGGTTCCCGCAAAATCCTTCGGGCTCAAAAAAAGGACCGGCGTGCCATGCGCCCCGATTTTAGGGCGTCCATCGCCGAGGACGCGCGCGCCTGCCCGTTTCAGTTGCTCGCCCGACGCAAAAATGTCAGCGACCTCGAAACAGAGATGATGAATCGCCCCGCCAGGATTTTCAGCCAGGAATTTGGCGAGAGGGGAATGTTCGCCGAGCGGTTCGATCAGCTCGATGTTGGCGTTTTCGAGCTCGACGAAAACCACCGTCACGCCGTGGTCCGGCAAGGACAGGGGCCCGCTCACCTTGGCGCCAAGCGCATCGCGATAAAGTGCGCTCGCGGCCGCGAGATCCTGGACCGCGATGGCGACATGATTCAATCGCCCGATCACGCGAATTGCTCCCGCACGCGATCACACCTCGACGACCAGCACATGGACCGCGGGCCGCTTGCCCCATGCCCCCGCGATGGCGTTGCTTACCGCTTTTTCGATCGCGGTGGAGACAATATCCGCGTCGCGCCGCTTTTGCCGGGGCAAATGATCGAAGGTCTGGAACAGCGCGTCGTCGACGATCGCGTCGATCGTGGCGCCGTCGCGGGCACGTGCCGGTATCCCCGCCGTCGCGACATCCGGCACGCCGGCGAGATCGCCCTTCGCGGTAACTGCCAAGGCAATTGTCACTATTCCCGAAACCGCGAGTCTCTGGCGTATCTTCAGGGCTTCGTCGCCAAAAGGAATGAGGCTATTGCCGTCCTTGCACAGGCGCCCGCTTGGTACGTCGCCGATGATTCCAGGCGGGCCCGGCGCGAGCAGCACGACGTCTCCGTTGCGCGCAGCGATGACATGCTGCGTGCCCTGCAATTTGGCAAAAGCCGCATGTTCGGCGAGATGAATGTCCTCGCCATGCGCGGGAATCGCGATTTGGGGTCTGGTCCAAGCGTAGAGCTGCGCGACCTCGCCGCGGCGCGGATGACCCGAGGCATGGACGAGCGGGGTACGATCGGTGATGACTTCGACGCCTGATCTTATGAGATTGTTGATAATGCGGCCGACCTCCCTTTCATTGCCGGGAATGGTTCGCGAGGAGAAAATCACTTTGTCGCCGGAATTGAGCGAAACGACCGGGTGGTCGCCCTCCGAGATGCGGGCGATCGCGGCGCGGCTCTCGCCCTGGCTTCCGGTTGCCAGGACGACCAGTTTGTCGCGCGGCATGTGGGCAAACGCATTCTGGGAAAAAAAATCCGGAATGCCGTCGAGGTAGCCGCATTCCCGCGCGACGGCGACAACCCGCTCCATCGCGCGGCCGACCAGCACGACCGTGCGCTTTGCCGCCATGGCGGCCTCGGCGACGGCGCGAATGCGCGCCACATTGGAAGCGAAAGTGGTAACCACGACGCGCCCCGAAGCGTTGCCGACGATGTCGCGCAAGGTCTTGCCGACGTCGGCTTCCGAGGGGCTCACGCCCTCGCGCAAAATATTGGTCGAATCGGAGACGAGAGCCAAAACCCCCTCAGCGCCGATCGCGGCAAGACGTTTTGCGTCGGTCGGCTTGCCTATTCCCGGCGCGGCATCGATTTTCCAATCGCCCGAATGAAGGATCGTGCCAAGCGGCGTGCGGATGGCAAGCGCCGAGCTTTCCGGGATCGAATGCGCCATGGCGATAAATTCAACATCAAAAGGCCCGATAGCGATGGCCGCTCCTTGCGCGACGACGGTGATTTGAACATCCGGGGCGCCAGGCTCGGCGAGGCGCTTGGCTTCAAGAAGCGCGGCGGCGAACCGCGTCGCATAGAGGGGGCACCCAAGCCGCGGCCATAGGTCAGCGACCGCGCCGATGTGATCCTCGTGCCCATGGGTGATCACGAGACCGACTACATCGGCCCGCATCTTTTCGATGAAGCGTATGTCCGGGAGGATGAGGTCTATCCCCGCGAGATCGGGGCCCGCGAAAGACACCCCGCAATCGACCATCAGCCATTTCAAGTGT
>DASYNQ010000278.1:0-8289 GCA_036008425.1 Methylocella sp.
CGGCGATCTCGATTTCCATGGCCGCGTCGATGTCATGGGCGACATGACCCGCTTCGACGCCGAACGCCTGCATCAGCTCATCTCGAACCATGCCCTTTATACGAATTCGGCGCGGGCCCGCCACATTCTCGAACAATGGGACGCGTACAAGCCAAAATTCCGCAAGGTGATGCCGGTCGAGTACCGCCGCGCGATCGAGGAACTGATCGCCAAGGGGGCACAGCCGAGTCTCGCCGCGGCGGAATGACTGAAGAGACGTCCATGTGGCCCCTGGGCCCCCGATAGGATTGGGTGGCGCGGCCAGGAGCGGCCATGTATGCTGGGCTTAAGACCTTCTCCCAGGGGTGCATGTTTGCCCGACCCCGCGACTCACGGAGAAGTGGGGCTGACGGCGGTGGCACGGCTTTTGACACAGGTTCTTAAAAGAACCATTGGGGAATTTTACGGTGCATGGGCAAGGTAACGGGATTCCTTGAAATCGACCGGCGCGAACGGCGCTACGTGCCAGCCTCCGACCGGATTCGCAATTACAAGGAATTCATGATCCCGCTTTCCGAGGAAGCGACCAGGGATCAGGCGGCGCGCTGCATGGATTGCGGCATTCCGTTTTGCCACACCGGCTGTCCGGTCCACAATCAGATTCCCGATTGGAACGATCTCGTTTACCGCTCCGATTGGGAGGAGGCTGCGCGAAACCTTCATTCGACGAATAATTTTCCTGAATTCACCGGCCGCCTTTGTCCGGCGCCTTGCGAAGCCTCTTGCACGCTGAACATCGACGATAGTCCGGTGACCATCAAAACCATCGAATGCGCGATCGCCGACCGCGCCTGGACGAACGGCTGGATAAAACCCGAACCCTTCGAGGCGAAGACCGGCAAGAAGGTCGCCGTGATCGGCTCTGGACCGGCGGGGCTTGCCTGCGCGCAACAGCTCGCGCGTGCCGGGCACGAAGTCCATCTCTACGAAAAAAACGCCAAGGCCGGCGGATTGCTGCGCTATGGCATTCCCGACTTCAAGATGGAAAAACATCTGATCGATCGACGGATCGTCCAAATGCAGGCGGAAGGCGTGCATTTCCACAATGGCGTGAATGTTGGAATCGATCTCGCCGCAGCGGAATTGCTCGAGCGCTTCGACGCGATCGTTCTCTCCGGCGGCGCCGAAATGCCGCGCGATCTCCCGGTTCCAGGCCGCGATCTCTCTGGCGTGCATTTCGCGATGGAATTTCTGCCGCAGCAAAACCGGCGCATCGCCAAGGAGCCGATCCACAGCAACGCGCCGATCCTTGCCTCGGCCTTGCACGTCATCGTGATCGGCGGCGGCGACACCGGATCGGATTGCATCGGAACCGTGATCCGCCAGGGCGCGCTGTCCGTGACCCAGCTCGAAATCCTGCCGCGTCCTCCGGATAAGGAAAACAAGCTGCTGACCTGGCCGGATTGGCCCTTGAAGATGCGCACGTCGTCCTCCCAGGAAGAAGGCGCGGAAAGGGATTTTTCGGTTGTGACCAAGGAATTGCGCGGTGAGGATGGCGCCGTCAAGAAACTCGTCTGCGTGCGGCTCGACGCGAATTTCAAGGAAATTCCGGACAGCGCCTTCGAGCTCAGGGCCGATCTCGTGCTGCTCGCCATGGGATTCGTTTCGCCGGTGCACGAGGGGCTTTTGGAAAGTCTCGGCGTCGCGTTCGATTCGCGCGGCAATGTTGCGGCCGATGAGACGAGCTACAAGACCTCGATTCCCAAGGTATTTGCCTGCGGCGACATGCGGCGCGGCCAATCCCTGATCGTGTGGGCGATCCGCGAGGGCCGTCAAGCCGCGCACGCCGTCGATAGCTTTTTGATGGGATCGACGGTCCTGCCGCGATAGCGTGGCCGATCCGGTCCTCCCCTAACGCTACCTTGCCTTGCTTTGGAGGGCATATCACAATTGCACGTGAAGCAAGTTTTTCGCCCGACGGGCCGCACCGGGGCCATCCTACAAAGCCTACGGTTTCGAACCGCCCGTGCTGTTCCCATTCGGCGATAGGATGCCGCCGAGGTAGTCGTGGAGGGGACGATAGCAGGATAGTTTTACGCAAGCTGCAGCCCCAGCCCCAACAGCCGCTTTCCCAATTGGTAAGTTTGGGAATTCAACTTGCACGGTGTTGCCTTTGATCTGAGCTACTGGAATCGTTAGTGGCGGGTCGAGATTAATGTCGCCGGGAATTCTGGTACTTGGAACTGCAGTGAAGGACCATGTCCGCTTCTTAGCATCGGCACCGCCCAATGTTGTATGACCAAGACGCAGTTCCGGGTGCAGCACTCTGAAAACCCAGCAAAGGCGCACTCCGCCCAGAAGACCTGGACAAATGGAGGAAATTCGCAGTGCTGGCCAGCCCAATCTGATCCGTCTCCGTCAGGCCACCGTTGGACAGAATCCGGGGAGTGATACGCTCATCTTCCAGGACCTCTGACCCGCGTTCTTTCGCTGGCAGCGACAGTAATCGCGAGGCCTCCGGGCTGCCCCGTCCGAATGCGGATTCGATGGCACGCTGCACGGCCGTGCTTTCGCCGACAAGCTTATAGATCCAGGCTGCCCCCTGTTCCACCTCTGACGGGGGCGGAGCACAGAGCGCAGCAGCGAGAAAAAGACCCAGGAACGTTGCCGACGCGACTACGGCACGCATCATCCAACGCATTTTCGGGTAGTGGGCTCTTTTGAATTGCCTTAATTCGAAGCCATATTTTTTTAAAAAAATACTGCGAAGATAGGGCGCGGCATGTAAGATTCGCTTTTTCGAGAATTAACATGGTGATTGTATTTTCATGTTTATGCGGTAATTTAACCGGATAGAAAGTTCTTGACTTTCTAGAGGAAGCTGGTGCTTAGCCGGCAAAGGCCTAGCTCTGGAGTTGATATGACTCATATTACTACCGCGCTGCAAAGAGCATTTCTTCTCTGGGCTGTTTGCTCATTTTTCTTCTTTTGGTCTTTTGCGGCCCATGCACAGTACGATAACGTACCCGTACACCTTCGAATACAAGGCGCTACAGTTTTTGGGATTTTTTTAGGTGCATTTAGTGCGATTGCGTGCGGGAATCTTTTTTATCAGGCTTATCGAATATATGCTGGATCGTTAATCGATATCATAGCGAAGATTTTACTTAATGCTGCCGGTATTTTGCTTGCATACGAAGCATGCATGTTTATTTATAATAACAGATAGATGACAATGAAAGATAACGATAAAACAAATATAATGGCGATCATAATCGCGGTTATAATTGCTGTTGTTGTCATTATGATTTCGGACAAGGCGATAGTTGTTGTTGGTACAGCAAATAGAATTTGGAGTATAGAAGTGTCGGTGCTCGGTGCTGCCACAGCCGGATGTTTTCTAAACTATATCAGAAAACAGCGCGCAAACATCCGCCCAACACTTTTCGATAATTTGTCGGATATAGGAACCCCGCTTTTCACCGGTTATATATCCATGCTATTATATACGTATTTCGCCAGTGGTTCAATCTAGGGATAGCTCGTCGAATCCCGGCTATTCGCCTTCACGAGCCTGACTGTTCCCACGCCTCCAACACATCAACAATATCGGCCATTTCCCAAAGCCGCTTGGTTACGCCAGCTGCCATGGCGGGCGTCGTGCGCAGCATCTTATGGATGCGAACGAAATTGTAATAAAGCGCGAACAGCGCAACCGAATGCGCGTGGTTCTCAATCTTTTTGCTGAAACCATTCGTCAGTCTCGTAAATCTGCGCGTGTGCATGCGAACGCTCAGATTGGATCGCTCGGCAAATGACGTGCTGACATGTTTCGGATCAGGATAGCCTTCGATCCGGTGCTTGCAACATCCGGTGCATTCGGCCGGGCTATATCGGCCCTTGGCGCTGTCCGGCGAGGCGCCATAGAGCTTCACAAGCTGCGCGTAGTCCACGTCGCCGCCAAACGCACCTTCGACGGCTTCAAGATAAGCCTTGTGACCATCTGACGTGAGCTGAATTCGGTTCGCGAGACGCGACCGCAGGTCGTCCATGAAAACGATAGCGGCGTCACTGTCGCGGCCACCAATGAACCACGATGGTATAAGCTTGGTGTCGGCGTCGATCGCGGTCCATGTCCAAACGTCGCCAGCGTCCGCCGGGGCTTTCTTGGCGGTCGCGACGTTCTTTTGCTTCGCGTAGACGAATGCCCAAATTTCATCGACCTGAACGCGCTTGCAAGTCAGGTTGCGAAACACCCGGTCCTGATACCAATCGGCGGCTTGCCCGGCATCGACCATCAGTCGGCTGACCGCTTTCTTGCTAGAGCCGGTCAGTCGAGTCACGGCACGAATGGCATTGCCCTCGCAAAGCAGGTGAATGATGCGGGCGCGGTCTTCTCTGGAAAGTTTGTTCATGCCTTGACTAAAGCACCCTTCGTGCTTAGGGTCAAGGGAAAAGATATAAGTCGTCATCAATTCTTGCTAACTAAGCAGACTAGTGTTATAAGTGGCCAGGAGACTGATAACACTAGACGCATAAGGCGGCGCATGGGCAAAACCCTGAAGGCCAGCGATATTCCGGCCAAACGTTTTGAAATTAATGAGCTTTTTACCCCGTCTACGCCTGTCGCGGTTGCAGAGCTGTTTGCCGGTCGCTCCGGTCAGATGATTAGGATTATTGATACAATCGCCGAACGAGGGCGCCATGCCATACTTTTCGGTGAACGCGGGGTTGGCAAAACATCGCTTGTTCAGGTGGTACCGTTCATCGTTCCCGGACGCCGTGACCGCGTTCGATACTGCCGGGTCCAAGCGTTTCCGACCGATACCTTTCACAGCGTGGCGACTAAGATTTTCAAAAACATCAAATTTGCCGCCGATATTGGTGATGGATCACATATCTACGACGTGTCAGAAACAATATCTAATCAAATCGGACCGGACGAAGTCGTAAATGAGTTTGGCCGCTTTACGCCTAACGAAGTTCCTATTGTGGTAATAGATGAGTTTAACGAAATAACTGATCTAGACACACCGGTTCTAATAGCAAACACCATTAAGGCCCTATCTGATTCTGGTATCAATGCAACAATAATAATTGTTGGTGTTGCTGATAATGTTAGCCAATTAATTAGCAACCACGAGTCTATTCAGCGTTGCACCGAACAAATCATGATACCGAGAATGACAAAGGAGGAATTGCTAGAGGTTTTAGACAAACGGCTAAAGCAATTGGGATTTACAATTTCTGGTGACGCAAAATGGAAGATCGTGAACTTGGCAAAAGGGCTGCCAGCGTATGTGCATGGCCTCGGCAAGCACGCCTGCCTGAACGCGATAATCCCCGCTGGGCGCCTTCACCTTGAAGAAGGCGACGTAGACGCTGCAATAGATGTCCTAATCGCAAGTTCGAATCAGTTCTTCAAAGATGCGTACGAAGCCGCCACTAGGAGCAATCAGCCCGGCAATCTTTTGCGCCACGTTCTCATGGCTTGCGCTTTAGCTAAGGCAGACGACAGCGGTTATTTCACGCCCGTTGCTGTGAAAGAACCGCTATCTGCAATTCTTGGCAGACATGTTGAGATTGCGAATTTCCAAAATCATCTGAAGGCTTTTATAGACCCAAAGCGAAAAGGAGTTTTGCAGAGAGATGGCGAGCCCCGCGCCTATAGGTTCCGATTTAAAGAACCTGCAATGCAACCCTTCGTCATAATGAAGGGCTTCATGGAAGGAATTATAGATGCCGATGCTAAGCTGGCTCTTTCGTCGCCCGAGGAACCCGATCTTTTTGCCACCTAGCGCGGGCGGCCTTTTTAGCAATTTCCGAGCGCTTCTTTGGCGTTACCGTCTGAGCCCGCTTGAGGCCGCCTGCCTGCCCGTGTCTGACCGCTGCGGCGTTTTTCCCCTGTTCTTCCGGAGTGGGCTCTCGGTCTTCGACTTCGCCGCTGGCGATATCGATCATTAACTTGGCGAGCTGGGCCGGGTCGCGAGGGCGCTTTACCCCGGCGAGATGCCCTTTAGGCATCGTGATGCAAGCGACGAAGAACGATGTTGGCTTCCTCCAACTCATCGATTCCGGCCTTCAATCGACTTATCGTGCGCTTGAAAAGGCTCGGTTCCTGTTCGTCAAGAGCACAATGGAGATCGTCCATGTGTCGCCAGCTACTTTTTTCGATGTACGCCAAGCTTTGACGGTTGACGATCAATTGGCGCTCATTCTCTTGAATGCATTCCTGAACTGTGGACATGGCCATATGTCTCCTTCTCGTGGCGAGCATATAGGATCGCGACGATGAAAGCGAGGCGCTAGTAAAAAATCCTCGATGGTTTTGGATTAAGGCAATTCAAAAGAGCCCACTACCCATTTTCGTTCCCCCTCTCAGTTAAAAGCTAGATATGCTAGCATGATTATTTTTCGGGCAAAAGGCCGCGCTGTCTCGATCCTAAGTGTCGCACCTTCACCGGGCTTGAGCTGATCTCCGCTTCTGATCACAGCACCACCACGCGCGTGCCGACCTTGACCCGTTGGTAAAGATCGATGGCATCGGCGTTCATCATCCGGATGCAGCCGGAGGACACCGCCTTGCCGATCGAGTCCGGCTCGTTGGTGCCGTGGATGCGAAACAGCGTGTCCTTGTTGCCCTGGAATAGATAAAGCGCGCGGGCGCCGAGCGGATTATCGAGGCCGCCGTCCATCTCTTCCGGCAGATCGGGGCGGCGCTTCAGCATTTCCTTGGGCGGAATCCAGCGCGGCCATTCGGTTTTGCGGCCGACCCGCGCGATGCCTTTCCACGCAAACCCCTGGCGGCCGACGCCGATGCCATATTGAATGGCGCCGCCGCCGGGCCGCACAAGGTACAAATGCCGCGAGCTTGTGTCGATCACGATCGTGCCAGCCGGTTCATTGGTCGGGTTTTGCACCATCGCGGCAGTTTTTTGATTAAAATTGACGCCGAGTTCGAGATCGTCGCCGCCGTAGGATTGGCCGCGCGGCCCTGACGCATAGGGGTCTTCGTAAAGAGGCGCGCCATAAGCATATGGGCGATCGCGGTAACGGGGGTAACGCGGCGCGGATGGCGCGCCCGGATAGTCGGAATAACCGTCTGGATACCCCGGATAAGCGTAAGGCGGATAGGCGGGATAGGCCTGATAGCCGCCATAATTGCGCCATTGCGCGGCAGCCGGCGCCGCCGGAATCAGAAGGACCAAGGCCAGGATAAGAGAAGCCAGGCCAGCGGGGACAAAGCCGCCTTGTATTGCACGCATGTCGAGTCTCGGGATTCGCTGTCTACCTATCGAATGGTGCATGATTTTCTCAACAAACGGCAAAAGCGGGCCGCGGCATTTGAGGGTTTTGCGCCGGCTAGCCAACTCTGAAAGCAAAAATTAACCGGTTTGGCAAGCCGCCAAACCGGTCTACATTTGTTTCAAACGATTGGCGGGCGGTCAGAGCACGACAACCGGCGCGCCGACCTTGACCCTCGAATATAGATCGACGACGTCGTCGTTTAAGAGGCGGACGCAGCCGGAAGACACCGCTCGGCCGATTGTGTCCGGCTCGTTGGTGCCGTGAATGCGAAACATCGTATCCCCATGGCTGTTGTAGAGATACATGGCGCGGGCGCCAAGCGGGTTGGCAAGGCCGCCTTCCATGACGCGCGGCAGATCCGGACGGCGCAACCGCATGGCGGCAGGGGGCGTCCAAGCTGGCCATTCGGCGCGGCGCCCGATATGGGCGCGGCCTGACCAAGCAAAGCCCTCGCGTCCGACCCCGACGCCGTAGCGCATCGCCTTGCCGGCCTCCATCGACAGATAGAGATACCGGTTCTTGGTGTCGATCGTAATCGTTCCGGCTCGCTCGCCGGTCGGATCGTCGACAATCGTGCGGGTCGGTTGAACCTCGCGCTGGACATCGGTCGGCAGGCTCACCGGCTGGACTTGACGATTCATAAGCCCCGGGGGCGAGCCGCCGTCGAAGGCTTGCGCGCCAGTCGCGACGAGCGCGGCAAACCCGGCCACCGCGAATAAATGAATTGTCGAAAAGTTGAACATTGGTTTGGCACCCCGTTCGTCAGCCACGCTGAGATTTGTCAGATGGTTAACGCGCAAGCGCGGCGGTTCGTTCCATCTCGAAAAGCTGCGGCGTCGATTTTTTGCGGCGGGTGGCACGGAATGGCGCGGAAATTTTTTCCGGCGCGTCAGTTTCTCGGCCAGGAGAAATCGTCGGTGCGTCCGGGCTTCGGGGCAAGCGGCCTGCCCTGTTGCAAGGTTTGCTCGATCAAAGTCCGCGCGGTGTTATTCGCTGTCCCGG
>DASYNQ010000279.1:0-2680 GCA_036008425.1 Methylocella sp.
ATTATCGACGCGTCGGCGGAAAAACTTGGGATCGCGCCAAACAAAGTCATCGTCACCGTCGATTTGCACGCCAACACATCGGCCGCGTCGATTCCGCTCGCCCTTACGGTCGCGCGCGACGACGGCAGGATCAAGCAAGGCGACCTGGTGATGATCGAAGCCATGGGCGGCGGTTTCACCTGGGCATCGGCGCTTATCCGCTGGTGAGCTTCGCGGCCAGAACCGCCGCCGGAAGTGTCTTGCTTTGGCATAAATTTTGTTCCAGTGTTTCAATGGCCCCGTCGGATGGCTTGGCCACGGGGACGCAAAATAAGTGGTACGTCAGGACCCGACCACGGGTGCGAGGATGGACCGCCAAGACCACGAAACTTTAGTCAAAATAACGATGATGAAAAAACTTGGGGCGAGCGCATGTCCGCGATCACCGGCTGTTACTGAGCAGGACACGCTCCGGTTTATCGAACTAGCACAGGTCCTCGACGATTGAACTCCGCCTTCAGATTTCAAGTTTGGCTAGGAATCCGGACCGCGCCGGGGCTTGATACGTTCGTTTCCTTACCTGGACGGAGCCTGGTAGGCGGTTGTCGGACCAGTTCTTTTCCGCGTGACTGAAACGGTTTAACGGGGTTGAAGGATGACAAAATCCGATACCATGCGTGCCGCTGGAGAACTTGGATTATCGGTCGCGCAACACACGGTCGATGCTTCCCAACGGACGGCGCAACGGACCGTTACGCGTGTCGATCTCGCGGAAGCCGTGTACCGTTGTGTCGGTCTGTCGCGCAAGGAGTCGGCGATTCTGGTGGAGTCGGTGTTGGATGAACTAGCCGACGCCTTGATCGGCGGCGAATCCGTCAAATTGTCGTCGTTTGGGCGGTTTCTCGTGCGCGCCAAGTCGGAGCGCATTGGGCGAAATCCCAAGACCGGGATCGAAGTTCCGATAACACGGCGCCGCGTTATGGTATTCAAGCCATCGAATGTGCTCAAGGCCCGGATCAAGGGTCTGGCGGTTGCCGATGACGTGGACGACTGAGCATTTTTGCGGTTCCTGGTACGGAGAATTTATTCTCGCGAGAATGGCGCCAGCGCGACCCGGCAAGGGGCCCGCGAGCGAGGCGGCCGGCTTGGAGCTTGAGATAAGGAGCTAGCGGCGGATGGACAAAAGCGCCGATGCGTTTCGGACGATCAGCGAGGTCGCCGGGGAGCTTGATCTGCCGCAGCATGTGCTGCGATTCTGGGAGACCCGCTTTCCTCAAATCAAGCCGCTGAAGCGCGCGGGAGGCCGACGCTATTACCGTCCCCGCGATATAGAGATTCTTCGCGCGATCAAAAATCTCCTCTATGGGCAAGGATATACGATCAAGGGCGTGCAGCGCGTTTTGAAGGAGCAGCGTGCAGGCGCCTTCCCCGCCACGAGGGATGCCGCGAACGAAAGCCGTTCGGAGCTTTCTTGTCCGGCGGCGCGAGAATTGCCGCTCCTCCAGGGCTCGCCGCCTCACCAAGACGAGAGGGCTGGGAACACCACGGTCCACTCCGGCGTATTGCAACCACCGGCCGAATCGCGCGCCCGCGCCGATCGAGACGATTTCGCCGACACGACAGGCGAGGGTCCGATGTGGCCTTTGGCGTTAACGTCCGAAGAGATCTTGCGGTTGCGAGCGGCCTTGGCCGAACTGGCGGCGTGTCAGGACATCCTTGATGCCGCGCGCCGCCGGTAGCTTTGGGCGAGGCGCGCGGAAGATGGTCCGCGAATGTGGAAACCCGGGTGCGATTCTTCCTTGCGATCGCCCGGCTTCGCACGGCGCGTTGCGCCTGAGGAGGGCTTTCTCTATAAGGCCAGGATCGGAGTGTAGCGCAGCCCGGTTAGCGCACTAGTCTGGGGGACTAGGGGTCGCGGGTTCGAATCCCGCCACTCCGACCAGATGATCCGCCATCCCTGGTCATTTGTCCTGGTCATTTGTAATTGTAGGCATTGATTGTTCGCGCTCTTGGGTGTTGCGTGCCGTTTCCGGCCAGCACACTCTAGGTCAAAATATGCGCTAATCGATGCCCGGTACTTAACTCTCGAACCGCCTCCCCGGATGCTGCGATGAACTCCTCGATCACTTTTGTTTTACCCGCACTGAGTTGACCGTTCAGTGCTGGACGGTCATTCCCCCGGGGCCCGCGAAGAGGCGCCGGAGAGAAGTTGCAGCAGTCCGCCCTGCCCAATTAACCAGCCCACCCAAGAGGAAACAGAACCATGAAAACGTCAAATATAGCTATTTTGTCCGTCCCAATGCTCGTCGCAGGGTCGCTCGCGCTATCTGGATGTGGTAAGCGAAGCGCCACCAATCCTACCATTATTTCCTATAGTCAGGTGGGCGTATGCAAAAGCTACGCTACGCCAACCGGCAATGAAGAGAAGGCGAAGCCCAATGAAGGCTTTGTTATCTTCAAAATTGAAACCATCGACAATGCAAAACAGAGCGACACTTTCTACCTCGACCCAGAGCGCTTGATGGTCGACCAAACCACCGCCGAATTTCAACAGAAAGATATATCTCGCCGAAGCCGCCGCTTTATAGATGCGGATCCGAGATTCGCGCAGGCCATGGGCGTGAAGGGCCTTGCGCGGGCCGCTTTCCCGGCGAACGAAAAAACCGACGTCAACAGCTTTGTTATCGTTCCGCTTCCCCTG
>DASYNQ010000280.1:0-2387 GCA_036008425.1 Methylocella sp.
AGGGAAACGAACTCGTTATCGGCACGATCGACATCGGCGCCGAGGCCTATATCGGATCGTCCTGCGTCATCGAGGAAAATGTCGTCGTCGAAGAGGGGGCCGAGCTCGGCGATCTGACCGCGATCGGCGCGGGTGGCCGCGCCGGGGCGTGGGAAGTTTGGGATGGCTCGCCGGGGCGCAAGGTTCGCATGGTGGATCGCGCCGCGCTGGACCCGCCGCCCGCGGCTTCCAGCGCACGCCGGGGTATCATGGCACTTATGTATGGGGTCCTGCTTCTGGCGATACCCCCGCTCGGCCTGTTGCCGATTTTCCCGGCCTTTTGGGTCTTCGACCGGATCGACGATCTGATCGGCACCGCCGATTTCGATCGCACCCTTTACATGCTCTCGATCCCTATCATGGCCTTGCCCACCGCCTTCGTCATGGTGCTCGTCACCGTCGGCTTCATCGCGGCTTGCCGCTGGGTCATCCTGCCGCAGGTGCGCGAGGGGACTTATTCGGTTCATTCCTGGTTCTATTTCCGCAAATGGGCAGTGGCGCTCGCAACCGAGGTGACGCTCGAAACATTATCGTCCTTGTTCGCGACGGTCTATATGCGCGCTTGGTACCGGCTGATGGGCGCCAAGATCGGCAAGGACGCCGAGATTTCGACGAATCTGTCCGGCCGCTACGATCTCGTCGAGATCGGCGAGAAATGCTTCATCGCCGATGAAGTCATCCTTGGCGACGAAGAGATCCGCAGCGGCTGGATGTATTTGAAACGCGTCAGGACGGGTCCGCGCGTTTTCGTCGGAAATAACGCCGTGGTGCCCGCCGGGGCCGAAATTCCGGGGGGCGCGCTGATCGGCATCAAGTCGAAGCCGCCCGCGAACCATTTGATGCACGAGGGCGATACCTGGTTCGGTTCGCCGCCGCTCAAGCTGCCAGTCCGGCAGAGGTTCGAGGGCGGCGGCGCGAATTGGACCTACGAGCCGCCGCGTTGGAAAAAATTCGCGCGCGCCTGCTTCGAGGCGGTCACGATTTCCCTGCCGATCATGCTGTTCATTAGCTTTGGAACATGGGCGGTGGAATGGTTCAGCACGGGAGTGCTCGAAGGCAAATATGTCGAGGTGCTGTGGCAGTTCATGCTTGCCTCGGCGGGCATTAGCCTGGTCATGACCCTGGTGGTCATAGCCTTGAAATGGATCACGATGGGACGCTACGAGCCGATGGTCAAACCCATGTGGTCCTGGTGGGCGATGCGGACCGAGGCGGTTGCCGTCATCTATTGGGGCCTAGCCGGCAAGGTTTTGCTCGATCATTTGCGCGGCACGCCATTCCTGCCTTGGCTCATGCGCCTGTTCGGTACGAAATTCGGACGCGGCGTTTTCATGAACATGACCGACATCACTGAATTCGACTGCGTGAGCGTCGGCGATTACGCGGCTTTGAACGATCTGTGCGCGCTGCAAACGCATCTCTACGAGGACCGGGTCATGAAGGTCGGCAGGGTCTTCGTCGGCAACGGCGTCACCCTCGGCGCGGGCTCGACCGTGCTTTACGACACGCGCGTTTCCGATTATGCGCGATTGGGGCCCCTGACCCTCGTGATGAAGGGCGAGCAAATCCCGGCCAATTCCGAATGGGTCGGCGCGCCCGCAGAGCCCAAGGCGGCGCCGGGCTCGAGCATTGAAAAAACGGCCGCCTAAATTGAGTCAGAGTAGCGCGATCGCCGCGATCTGGCGGCCGTAATCGGGCTCGTTTCGATGCACGCAACGGCGATAGGAATAGAAGTTTTCGGGCTCGGCATAGGTATCGCGGGCCAAATCCTCGAATAAGCCAATGCCCGCAAGCCGCAGCCGGATCGCGATAAAGCCCGGCAGATCGAACATGAAATGTCCGTCGCGCGCCGAAGCCGAAAAAAAGCTTGCATGGCTTGTCGAGGCCGCGATGAATCGATCGGCAAACTCGGCGTCGACCTCATAACTATTCCGCGAGATCATTGGGCCCAGCGCCGCGACCGTCGAAGCCCGGCGCGCGCCAAGCGTTTCCATCGCTTCGAGAGTGGCTTCAAGCACGCCAGCGAGCGTCCCTTTCCAGCCGGCATGCGCGGCTGCGATCACCCGCGCCCCCCGGTCGGCGAACAGGATCATGCCGCAATCGGCGCCGGTGACGCCTATTCCTAGACCTCGCCCGGACGTCACCAGGGCATCGCAACGCGGGCGCTCGACAAAGGCTTGCGTCACGATGAGTGCCTTTGGCGAATGAACCTGGTAAGGCACGAGGAGATGCGCCGGATCGACGCCAAGATGAGCCGCCATCCTGCGCCGGTTTTCGGCAACCGAGTGCGGATCGTCTTGCGAGCCGACGCCGCCGTTAAGCGATGCGTAGACTCCAGTGGAGACGCC
>DASYNQ010000281.1:0-2144 GCA_036008425.1 Methylocella sp.
CTGAGGCGATCGGCCATGTCCGACCATGCGGCGCCGAACTGCGCGTCGAGGCAAAGGCAATGCCGAGCAAAGGACCATTGACCCGTACAAGCTGCGGCGGCGCCAGAGCCGTAGCTCGTATCATGATCTGCCTTCCACCTCTTGAAAAAATCTTATCGCTTTTTGGTGCGTGAAGCATGGCCGCCGTGTACCTGAGAAGCAACACGAATGGCCAGTGATTGGTGGGCCCATCAAAAAGGGCTGCGCCAAACTTTGCGCTCCGAAATAGCCGTCGGTAAGAAGGGACCGGATGCGGAACTCGATCAATAGGCTATAACCATTCATTAAGAGACCGAGAACCCCGGGTGACGGCTTCGGGCGCCGCCGGCATCGCCTCGATGCTGAAGGCCGGCCCGACCCCGTCTTTTTAGACAAGCGCGAGCGGCGGATGAGCTGGGTCGGGGACTGCTCGAGTTCCTCGCAAACACGCTTCTACTTCATTTACACCGAAACGGGGCGCCGACAGATGACCAGTGAGACGCGATCGATGGCGGCTGATATCGCTAGGGCGAAAAAATAAGCCAGCCATGAACGTGTGCCCCGGGGTCTGCGTTAGCATAACGACGACGTTCAATTGCGGGCGCGCGATATGCACCCTCAGAGGATGGGCCCCGGTCGCTCCCAAGCGTCCGGGCCTTTCTTTGTTGCACCGCAGCGGAACGAGACGTTGTTCTTCGCTTGAGCCTGATCTAACCCACCCCAGGGAAGCCACAGGGAAGCGAAGCTACTCAGTGCCTCAGCATTTTTTAGGATTGGGGGAACCGGCAACAGTGACCGCGGTTTGTGCATTCGAAAAAACAGGAAGGATGCCAATGAAGACTTTACAGCGGGCGGCTCGCTTCCGCGATCTGGCAGCGGAGTGTTCGAGTCTTGCCACCACCACGCCGATGCCGCAGATGCGCGATCAATACAGCGCCATGGCCCGCCATTATCTTATTCTGGCAGAGACCCATGGAAGGAAAGCGCGTCCCGACCTCCAAAGGGAGCGTTTGAAGGGGCGGAAGTTCAAGTTTGGGAAGAAGCCCTCCATAGCCGCATAACTAGCGGATGGTCGAAGTGTGCGGCCGGGACCGATCTCCATGAGACGGACAATTTGGCCTCCCGCGAGGCGGGCCGAATTGGCGTGGAAACATTGGATACGAAAATTGGATGGCGCTATGAGCAAACAGCGCGAGCGCAAACGGCGTTAGCCGACCTCAAAGAGGATCATAAGCCCATCACGCGCGCCATGCCGGTGCCGTGGGCAGTGCCAGTTGACTCGCCGAGAAGCCAAAATAATCCATCGTTGAAAGCCCAAGTAGGAGAATTTACGTCATGGCAAAGCAAAGTTCGAACGAAGACGAAAACGCAGTTTCACGAGACCGGCTAGCGGACCTCTTGAATGAGGACCTCTCTCGCGAGTATCAGGCCATCATCTCTTACGTGGTCTATTCTCAGGTACTGAAGGGAGCAGAGTACATGAGCATTGCTGACCAGCTGGAAACGCACGCGCAACAGGAGCTCACAGAACGCCATCTTGTGCGAACACGGTTTGTACGGGTGGCAACTAGCTTTCAAGCTCGCGGTGACCCAATTCTTTTATGGGCGGTACCTTTTAATCGGCAAGGGTATCTCTTGAAGAAACCGCTCGGCATCATCGATGACCTATTGAAAATCATTTTTGACGCCGTTTGCGGCGGTGGGGCCATCTCAGAAATCAAAGCCGGCGGGGGAGCTACGGAAACTCCGCCGCCGCGCAAAGTCGCTGTGAACCTAGAGAGCTGTCGTCACCGCTTTAATCTCGGTGTAGTTGTGCAGCACCTCCTCGCCCATCTCGCGTCCCCAGCCGGATTGCTTGTAACCGCCGAAGGGGAGCGATGCGTCGAAGACGTTGTGGCAATTGATCCACACCGTGCCGGCGCGCAGTCGCTTGGCCATCTTGTGCGCTACGCCGCCGTCCCGTGTCCACACGCTCGCGGCGAGGCCCGTGTCGTTGGCTTGCTTGGCGATGCGGTCGAGATCGCTGTCATCGAAGGATTCGACCACCAGGACGGGCCCAAAGATCTCCTCACGCACGACCTTCATATTCGGCTTTGTATCGGTGATCACGGTTGGCGTCACGAAAT
>DASYNQ010000282.1:0-2016 GCA_036008425.1 Methylocella sp.
CATTGGATCGGAACTGATTGGGCAGAATTTCACGAGCGACGGCTATTTTCATGGGCGGCCCTCCGCCACGACGGACACCGATCCAAACGATTCGACCAAGACTGTGCCTGCGCCCTACAACGCGAGCAATTCCGGGGGGTCAAATTATGGTCCCACGTCGAAGGCTCTCGTCGACCGGGTGAAAGACGATTCCGGTCCGCTGGCGGCCACCAATCCCTCCGCCAAGATTCCGGTCGATCTCGTCACCACGTCGGCAAGTGGCCTCGATCCCGACATTACCCCCGCCGCCGCTCTGTTCCAGATTCCGTGGGTCGCCGCGGCGCGCGGCTTGCCGGAGGATCAACTCCGCCGCCTCGTCGAAGACAATACCACTGGGCGTCTCCTCGGCTTACTGGGCGAACCCCACGTCAATGTGCTAAAACTCAACCTCGCGCTCGACAAGCTTGCCAAAAAGAGCTGACGCGCGCCATCATACGACGGCCGCCGAGCATGAGTACCGCGGGGCATGGACAATCGCGATAACGCCGAACGGCGCCCTTCGCCCGACGCTCTCTTGCGGGAAGCGCAACAAGTCGAACGGGGCCGCCTAAAAATTTTTTTCGGCGCCGCGCCGGGCGTCGGCAAGACCTATGAAATGCTGACCACGGCCCGGGCAAAAAAAGCCGAAGGCACGGATGTCGTCGTCGGCATCGCGGAAACGCATGGCCGCAAGGAGACCGAGGCGCTTTTGCAGGGGCTCGAAATCCTCCCGCGCCGGACGATAACCTACAAGGATCATACGCTCAGCGAAATGGACCTCGACGCAATTCTCGCCAGGCGGCCGAGGCTCGTTCTCGTCGATGAGCTTGCGCATACGAACGCGCCGGAAAGCAGGCATCCCAAGCGCTACATGGATGTCGAGGAGTTGCTCGCTGCCGGGATCGACGTCTATACGACTCTCAACATCCAGCATGTCGAAAGCCTCAACGACATCGTCGCCGGAATCACCAATATCAGAGTCCGCGAGACGGTGCCCGATTCGATTGTCGATCGCGCCGACGACATTGAATTGGTCGACCTCACTCCCGAGGATCTGATCGCACGGCTGAACGAGGGCAAGGTCTATGTGCCGGATCAGGCGGAGCGTGCCATCAAGCATTTTTTTTCGCCTGGAAATCTTACCGCCCTGCGGGAGCTCGCGCTGCGCCGGACGGCGCAGAGGGTCGACGCCCAGATGATCGATTATATGCGCGCCCATCGCATCGAAGGGTCATGGCCTGCGAGCGAGCGGGTGCTTGTTTTGGTTGATTCCGCGCAAGGCGGCAACACCGCCGTGCGCCGCGCCAAACGGATGGCCGATCGCCTTCGCGCGCAATGGACGGCGATCCATGTCGAAACGCCCGCCGCTGCCCGCGCAAGCGAGGCCGAGCGCGACAAGATCGCGCAAACATTGCGCTTCGCGCAACGGCTTGGGGCCACAGCGATTTCCATTCCTGGGCAGGATGAAGCGTTGACTGTCGCCGAATATGCGCAATCCAATCATTTCGCTCATATCATCGCCGGCAAATCCGAGCGTCCACGCTGGCGGGATTTCGTCAGTGAATCGCTCACCCAAAGGCTGATCCGCGCCGCGGGCGATGCGAGCGTTCATATTATCCCGCGGGCGAAAGACCCACCACGCAATCCCGCTGGTCTCGAAAGCAAAGCGCGAAAGCCGCGCCGGATGGAGGTCAAGGCGTATATTGCGAGCCTCGCATATGTCGCGGCCGCGACGCTCATTGCCGCCCTACTGCGGCAAACCCTCGGCGTTTCGAACCTCGCGCAAGTTTTCCTGATCGCGGTCCTGGCGAGCGCCGTGACCTATGGCCTATGGGCCTCGCTATTCGCCTGTCTCGCCAGCGTTCTTGCCTATAATTTTTTCTTCCTTCCGCCTCTCTACACATTCACCATCGCCGATCCCGAAAACGTCGTCGCCTTGTTCTTTTTCACGGTCGTGGCGCTCATCGCGAGCAATCTTGCCGCGCGCGTCCGCGCCCA
>DASYNQ010000283.1:0-3170 GCA_036008425.1 Methylocella sp.
CACCCGCAAGGAGGAATTGCTGGTGGCCCCCGACATCTTGAAGAAAATGTATGTGCTGCGGCGTATTCTCAATCCGATGGGCACGATCGATGGAATCGAATTCCTGCTCGGCAAATTGCGGGAAACGCCGAAGGGCAACGCGACCTTCTTCGAATCCATGAACACTTGATCAGACCGCGTCGCACTCCAGGGAATTCGTACCCGTGGGCTCCCCCATGACGGATTTGGCGTGCAAGCGGCGCTCCCAATCGAGCGCTTGAGCAACGATTGTTGGAAGATCGTCGTATTTCGGCGTCCAGCCGAGCACGGCCTTTATGCGCTTCGCACAAGCGACGAGCGACGCTGGATCGCCAGGACGGCGGCCGGAAATCCGCACCTTGAAATCGGCGCCGGATACTTGCTTGACGGCATCGACGACTTCGAACACCGAGACGCCACGGCCATAGCCGCAATTGCAAATGAGACTTTCGCCGCCCTTGCGCAGGTGGTCGAGCGCCATGAGATGGGCTGCAACCAGATCGCTGACCTGGATATAGTCGCGGATGCAGGTGCCGTCCCTGGTTGGATAATCGGTGCCGAAGACTTCGAGACCGGGGCGTAATCCGAGCGCCGCCTGCGCCGCGACCTTGATCAGATGCGTCGCGTTCGGCGTCGATTGGCCAAGACGGCCCTTTGGGTCGGCGCCGGCGACATTGAAATAACGTAAACTCGCGAACTTCAGATCGTGCGCCTTGGCGGCGTCCTCGAGCATCCATTCGGCCGTCAGCTTGGAGCGCCCATAGGGGTTTATCGGGGCAAGCGGAACGGTTTCGTCGACCGGGGTGACCGCGGGCTCGCCATAAACCGCCGCGGACGAGGAAAAGATAAAATGTTTGATGTTTCCGCGCACCGCACATTCAAGAAGGGTGCGCGCCTTGGCGGTGTTGGTGAGATAGTAGCGCAACGGATCGCCGATCGATTCGGGCACCACGATCTTGGCGGCGAAATGGGCGATGGCGTCGATCTTATGCGCGGCGAGAGTGTCGTACACGAGCGCCGCGTCGCCAACATCGCCGACAATGAGTGTCGCCGGGTGCTTGACCGCCGCGCGGAACCCTGTGGAAAGATCGTCGAGGACGACAACCTTTTCGCCGGCGTCGAGGAGGGCCAACACCATATGGCCGCCGATATAACCTGCTCCGCCTGTTACAAGAACAGTCATGCCGTCACCCGGACTCGAAATCGTTTCGCGATTCTAGCGTAACTTGGTGCAAAACCACTTTCCTATCGCATTAAAATGCGTGGTCTTATGCCGCATCCTTGCTGGCACTCCCCCGGACAGGTTTTCAAGCGAGCCCAAAGGAAACAGAACCGAAACGGCGGACACGGACGGCCGCTATATGTTTGACCGCGGCCCGCCGCCTCGCCGGCGATGTCCCTCGTTAGGGGTCCGGCTCGCGCGCGCAGCTAGATATAACCCGAGCGAATGCCTCAATGCAAAAGATATTGGCCGTTGATCGTTTGCCCCAGCCGGTCGTTGTCCTCGACGAAGGCGGTGATGAATTCATGCAGGCCGGTCTTAAAAATTTCCTTTGTCGTTGCATTCGCGAGCCGCGCCATCACCTCATGCGCCTGTCTTTGCGACGCGCCGGCGCGGCCATAGGTGTCGCCGATCGCGTCGAGGAGATGGACGATATTGTCGTAGCAGGCGATCAGCGAGCGCGGCATTTCCTTTTTGAGGATCAGAAGATCGGCGATCAGCCATGGCTTCACGCTCTCGCGATAGACCCAATGATAGGCGGTGAGCGAAGAGACCGCGCGCAGGATCGCGGTCCACTGGAAATAGTCGAGCGACCCGCCGACCGTCTCGTTTTCCGGCAAAAGCACGTGATATTTCACGTCGAGGATACGGGCGGTGTTGTCCGCCCGCTCGATATAAAGGCCGACGCGCGAGAACCAATAGGCGTCGTTGCGCAACATGGTGCGGTCGACGCAACCATCATAGTCGAGCGACGTCTTTTTGACGAATTCGAAGAAGTGCGACAGTGCCTCGCGGTCGTAGCGGCTGGAACCGTTGTTGCTTGCTTCGAATCGGCCAAGTTCGATCCAGGCGCCGTTAATTGCTTCCCACATTTCGGCGGTGAGCGCGGTGCGCACCGCCCGCGCGTTGGCCCGGGCGAATTTGATGCAATTGCGGATCGAAGAAGGATTGTCCGGCGCGAAGGTTAGGTAATCAACGACATTGGCCTCCTCGGGGGTGCCGCGCGTGGCCTGGAAACCCTGCGCCGCGCCCGACGATTCAAGCGCGCTTTCCCATTCGGTGCCGGTCCCGGAATAGCTCGCGGGCAGGGTGGCGAGCCGTTGCGCCGCCTTGATGATCCGGGCAAGAAAATCGGCGCGCTCCACGTAGCGCGCAAGCCAGTAAAGACTGTCCGCTGTGCGGGAAAGCATGACCTGCCTCCAGAGCGCGTCCCGATCACATGGGACCACTTGATCGATAAGGACGCAGCTCAAAATCGGAGAGTTGGAGCCTGTCGGAATCGAAAAAGTCGAGCAACATTTTGGGGACATGCTCTAAAGCATGATTAAGCGAAAATGGAAACCGGTTTCGCGATTAGGATCACGCGAAAACGAAGCCATTGTACACGTCTCGCCCTAGGCAACCTCCCTTTGCAGCTCCACCAAGCCGGCTTGGCCGAACCCATGGCCAGCTTCGCCGCAACGCCGGTCGCCGTCCTCCTTGTTTCAGGCGGCCGGGCGTTGCAAAATCATGTCGATTGGCTTTGGCTTTGCGACGGGAGGCTTTCGTCGAAGATCGAATCTTCGACAATCCAGGTATCCTTGGTGCCGCCGCCCTGGCTCGAATTGACGACGAGCGATTTCTCCTTCAAGGCCACTCTTGTCAATCCGCCCGGCACGACCCGGATGCCATTCGCGCCGGTCAAAACGAAGGGCCGCAAATCGACATGCCGCGGCGCGATGCCGGCATCGAAAAAAGCCGGGGTTGTGGAGAGCGCGAGCGTTGGTTGAGCAATGAAATTATCAGGATCGCGGGCGAGTTTCGCCGCGAAAACCTCGCATTCGGACTTCGAAGCATGCGGCCCGACAAGCATGCCGTAGCCGCCCGAGCCGTTGACTTCCTTCACGACAAGCTCGGCGAGATGTTCCTGCACATAACGCAAAGCGCCGGG